>JAAFHB010000134.1 GCA_010906965.1 Mariniphaga sp.
CATGCCCAAATGAAAAGAAAACTGTGCACCATTGTTACCAAATTCTGTGTATTCTTATTTACCGAAAACTGTGCATTGTTATTTACCGATTACACTTTTCCAGAATTTCTCATGTGTAAATATTTTCTCAAGGTTTTTAATTACTGAAATCTCATTTTATTTTTATCATTAATCCTGGCTCAGACACATCCCCTTCAGTCTTTGCAGAAACGCTGAAAATGTGTGTAAAAGAAAATACTACGGAAGCAGGTTTTTATTAATTGCTTCCGTAGTAAATACAAAAAATGATTATTGTTTCACATTGCTCTGAAATGAGCCATTTTGAATAATTTTCGGAATTTTATCAATTTCTTCCTGAGGAATTGGAAATAACCAGTAACCAGTTACTTTGTCCTTCCATGGATAGGATAATATTGCGATCCCAATGTTGTTTTTCACTTAGGCAGTTCAATTGTCTTACTCTCAAAGCCTACGGATGAAACTTGAACTTGAGGGGAAGAGTTTTCATTCCCCATTTTAATAAAAGCAACACATTTGCCACTTTTTGTTTTGACATTTTCTCCTTTATAATTGAAATGATCAGATAAATCACCGTTATCTATTGCGATAAGCGAACCGTTACCTTTAACTGTAATTTTGATAGCTTTCTCTGCATAAGGGCACAAGACATCAACACTATCTACAACGCTAATAACGAGTTGAATCAAGTTTTGCTTGTTGGATTGAAGACTGGAAGGATTTATATCTATTTTTAACTCCTGAGGCCTTCCGGCAGTTTTTAGGATATATTCACAAACGGGATTGTTATTGTTTTTGCCTATCGCTTTTAAAGTTCCAGGTGTGGTTGGTACTTTCCACCTTATTACTTTATCAGCAAAATCCTTCAAAAATTTCTCTCCTATCAATTTTTCATTCAACCATAGTTCAACAGAAGTGCAATTGGTATATGTAAGCACGCTGATTTCATTTTTGTTGAATGAAGCATGATTCCAATGCGAAGTGTAGGTGGGCGCAGCCCAAATTTTCGACCAGGATTCCAGATTCTTGAGAGAGTCGGACAGAGACTTTTCAAAAACAGAAATATAAACCATGGGCTTTTCGGAGTACAAACTTTGAACGAAATAAGAAATCGGTTTTCTAAATCCACAGGTGTTGATTAATGACCACGGCCAACCACGATATGGCCAGCAGGGCGATTCTCCAAGATAATCAAAACCTGTCCAGATAAATTGTCCGCATGAGGTAGAATCAAGTGAAAACCAGGAATTGCCAGAGAAATCTATTTCTTCGCCCAAGGTCATTTCAAAAGTATCATTATATGGTCTTGTCTCACTTGACAAGAAAATAGTTTCGGGACTTTCTTTTTTCCATTCTGTAAATTTATCTGTTGCATAATTGTAACTGGCCACATCCATAAAAGATTCTATTGTTCCCCTGTTTGGATTAAAAAGCTTATGACCAGGGTGCATGGCACAGGTTACGCTTCTGGAGGGGTCAAGTTTATGAACACAATCGGTTAACATAGTGATTAATTCCCTTGCACGTTCTGCATATTGTGGGTGTTGTTGCTCAACTGTTTCGTTACCTACTGACCAAATTATTACCGATGGATGGTTGCGGTCGCGTTTAATAAAGCTTTCTAAATCAGCTTTCCAGATATCTATGAAAGGCTTTGCAATACTTTGGTTCCTGTCGAGCCGCATTTCCCACCTGTCAAACATTTCATCGAAAACCAACAATCCAAGGCTATCACATATTTCGAGGACTTCTGTTGCATGGGGGTTATGGCTCAAACGAATGGCATTACAGCCCATTTCTTTTAAGACTACCAATCTACGTTCCATTTCATCTTTATAAAAAGCTGCTCCCAAACTTCCCAGGTCATGGTGCAGGCAAACGCCTTTTAACATTACCTTTTTATCATTAAGTTCAAATCCTTTTTCAGCTGAAAACCGTGCTTTGCGGATGCCGAATGTTGAATTATAAGTGTCTATTGGGCTATTATTTTCTAAAATGGTGGTTTTTGCTATATATAAGGCCGGATTTTCTACTGACCATAGTTTGGGATTTGCAATTTCTATTTGTTGAGATACTATTAAAGTATCCTTTGGTTTTATCAGAATATCGGAACTTTCAGCCATGTGGTTTACATCATCGCTAATAACACTGGTCTTCAGCGAAATTGTTTTTTCTTTGGCACCGGTATTTACTAGTGTAACTTCTATCTTCACTAATGCTTTGTTTTTTTCAACAATTGGAGTAGTAACATAAGTACCGTCAATTGGGATATGTACTTTAGATGTAGTTATTAAATAAACGTTACGGTAAATTCCTGCACCAGTATACCATCGATCAAAGGGTTGAAATGAGTTATTAACTTTTACTAAAATGAAATTTTCACCATCGCTTTTAAGATAGTCGTTTAGTAAGTAATGTTGAGGTAGGTAGCCATTTGTTTTACCTCCAATCTTGTTTCCATTGACATAAATTTCAGAGTTCATGAAAACCCCATCAAATTGGATATAAATGTTTGAATTTTCTAAGTTTTTAAATGGTTCCAATGTTTTTCTGTACCACGCATTGCCGCCACCGAACCATCCACCTGATGCTCCTGATATGTTTTCTTTCTTATTGGCCGTACCAATCGAATAATCGTGGGGCAAGACAATCTTTTCCCATTTAAGGTTGTCCAATGTTTTTAAATCTGAAGTTTGATCATCCGTCTTTACAAATTCCCAATCGCTATTTATGCAATTGTTTGTGCGATTCTGTATGGGCGTATTGCACGAAAACAGAGAAACGAAGAAAAGGCCAAATAATAAAATCTTATCATACATTTTCTAAAAATTATTTTTGAATTAAAATTTCAGTTCATTTTAAAACATGCCTGACTCTTTTCAAAGAATCAGGCATGTATTTAATGGTTAGTAACCTGGATTTTGAACTATAGAAGAGTTAGCATCAATGGCTCCTCCAGGAATGGGAAATACCGACATATATTCTTCATCTTGTTTGGGTTTAGAATCAAAGGGTTTCAAATAAGTCCCAAATCGAATTTGGTCTTGTCTCCTAAATCCGTAGCTCTCCCAGTAAAATTCATGTCCTCTTTCAGTTAGTAGTTTACTTAGGTTCAAATCTTCCATTTTAAAATTGGATAGCCCAGCTCTGGCACGGACTTGATTTACAAGATTTAGTGCCACTTGCGTTGATCCCCCTCCATTTTGCCTCATTAGTGCTTCGGCTTTCATTAATAGAACATCGGCATAACGTAACAACACCCAATCATTATCCATATTATCGCCCCATCCTGTTAACCCAGGTTGGTATTCATATTTGCAGAAACGTGCACCCATAATTGTGTCTCCGTGGTTTTTCCAATCAGGTGTTTTGGTGGAAATTACAATATTTGTTCCCTTCGGTTGACCAAATATCCAACCACCAATTCTACTATCATTTGGTTCAAAAGAATCGATGAAGCTTTTTCGTGAAGTAAACCCGCTCCAACAGTTAGCACCTAAACCGTATACTTCTTTTGCAATGTTACTTGTTAGTGTAACCATGAAAATTGTATTGATACTGTATATCGGTGCCTCATATTTATCGTATGCATTGCTAAATGGTACAACGAATATATTTTCCTTTGAATTTTCGTTGTGAACCACAAAGTTCGACATATATTTTTTTTCCAATTCGAATCTCTGCATATTGATAACTTTATCACAATATTCAATCACTTTCGGATAGTTCACGGTACCTGTATATTTTCCCCCATTTAAATACATTTTTGCCATAAGAGTATAAGCCATCGACTTGGTAACTTTACCGTAAATGCTATCAGTTGGAAATTCATAAAGGTTGTCCACATTATCGAGAATTTCCTTTTCAATTTTGTTGAACATTTCGGTACTATTCAATTGAATACCCTTTGCATCATTGGCATCGGTAATCCAAACCGGTCTTCCAAATAAATCCATTAAGGTGTAATAATGCCAAGCCATCAGTAATTTTATTTCAGAAATTGACCTTTCATATAATAATGACCCATCAGAGATTGAGTCGAGAAACGTGATGGCGCCGTTGCATGGTGCAATCATTGAATAAGCGTGATTCCATGCTTTTATAACTTGTCCATGGTAAGGATCCAAATTGTGCTGAACAGTTGTCTCCCATTCAGATCCGCCCCAATCACTAGCTCCTTCGTCGGAGGTAATGGTATTTAATATCCACTGGCTACCCTCGTGTCCTGACCGTGCCCTTAGAATTGCATATGGCATGTTAGTGGTAGTTTGTACCTGGCTTTGTTGCAGTTGGGTCGCAAATTGTTTTTCGGATACGTCCGAGAACATAGTTTCCGTTAAATCCGTGCAAGCCCCTAAGCCGAATAGAGTGAGGATTCCGAAAATATATAAATGTTTCTTTTTCATGTTCGTTGATTTAAAATTTTATATTAACTCCTAAAATAAAGCTTCTGGTAGTTGGATAGTAAGTTCCTTGATCGCCTCCTGGCCAAATCCCAGATGTATTAACTTCGGGATCCAAACCAGTATAAGAAGTAATGGTAAAAAGATTTTGCCCTGTTAGATAAACTCTAAAGGCAGTTTTGCTATGTGTTTTAAAGTTATAACCAAAGGTTAAAACATCTAATTTCACAAAATCTCCTTTCTCCAGAAAACGATCATCATATGCTTCGGTGGCTCTGTTTCCCGGAGCTTCAAATGCTGTGGTAAACACATTGTATCCAAGTTCGAATTGACTAAGTTCTTCCATCCAAATTCGTTTCCGGTTAAGAATATAATTTCCAAAACTTCCCCTCAATGAAAACGCCAAATCAAAATTCTTATATGCAAAATTATTGCTAAAACTTATCAAAAATTTGGGAAGCGAATTGCCTACAATATATCTGTCTTCGTCATTTATTTTTCCATCAGCGTTAATATCGTCATATATAGCTTTTCCTTTTTCATCCTCTCCCAAAAAACGCAATGCATACCAATTACCAATGGGCGAACCTTCTTTTATTTTTTGAGCCCAGGTTTGCGGTCTGTCGTAAATAAAACGGTACGGATCATTCAAGAATGTTGCAGGGTTGTCTTCACTAGATATCTTTTTCAAGATATTAGTAGAATGACTGAACAAAAAGGTTGTATTCCATTTAAAAATATTTGTGCGAAAAGGAACAGCATTTAATGCAAGTTCAATACCCGAAGTTTGGTAAGAGCCATAGTTGCCTAAATATGAGGGTGATTTATATTTCCCTCCAACTTGTGGTACATTGAAACGCCAAAGTAAATCGGTTATATCCCGACGATATACATCGACCGACCCACTTAATCGGTTATTGAGCAGAGATGCATCGATTCCAATATTATATTCGGTTTTCTTTTCCCATTTTAGGTTTGGGTTACTATTGGTTAAATACCCATAAGAATCGACAGGTTTGCCGCCGAAAACAACTGTGGATCGGCTAACCTTTGCAATTGAATTGTACTCTCCAATGTCTTGGTTTCCTGTAACACCATATCCAATTCTCAATTTAAGGTCGTTAATTATAGAGTTGTCCTTCAAAAAGTTTTCTCTGTTGATACGCCATCCTACGCTAATTGCTGGAAAGGTTCCCCATTTATTGTTTTCTCCAAATTTTGACGATCCTTCTCTTCTTAACGAAACGTTTAATAAATATTTCTCGTCGTAGTTATACATTAATCGTCCGAAAGCTCCAATTAATTTATTCTCACTGGCATAGGTTCCAATACCTGCACTCCCATTTCCATAACTACCAATATTTCCTAATTTATTGTTGTTCAACGCATCTCCTGCTCCAATATTATTGTAGGCAAATAGATCTGTCCAGAAACCATAGTTCCCAATATTCATGCTTTCAAAATAATTCTCGTTATAGGTATAACCCCCAATTGCTTGAACAGAATGTTTCTTAAATACTTTATTATAAGAAACCGTTCCCTCGAACTGCCTATTTTCATTCAGACTGTTATATACAAAAGCATAACCACTCAAATCACGATGGCCTCTTAATTGATATCCACTCTCTTCGTAGTAACCTTGATTATCGTTAGATTTTTGATAAATGGCATTGCCCGATATTTTTAAATCTTTAGTTATATCAAACGAAGCTTTTAAACTACCTGAAAAGTTGTTTGTTTTTTTTTCGTTGGTTGCGCCATTAAGTAAGTTTACAGGATTATCATAATAATCAATCAAATCTTCCTTATAGTAACTACCATCGGGATTGTATATTGGTGCAGTTGGATTATATAAGGCTGCATATTCCATTACTTTGTAATTAATTACATCTGCTTTTTTAGTACTGTAAAGCATTACATAATCAAGCAACAATCTGTCATTTAGTCCATGATAAATGATATTTACCCGTGATGTCAATTTTTCGTTTGATGATTTTTTAACAATCCCTTGTTGATTCTCATAATTTACAGACGCACGGGCAAGCAATTTTTCTGATCCTCCTGAAATCGACACAGATTGTATTTGTGAAAAAGGTTTTCGCGTAACCTCGTCAAACCAATTAGTGTTGGCTCCCTTGTCTAATGATGGAGAGTAATTATATTCCTTTAATTTTTCCCGGTAATCGCTGCTCGATAATATATCGAGCTGTTTTTTAATTGTTTCTGTTTTGAACGAGCTGCTATATTCTACCTTTGTTTCTCCCCGCTTTGCTTTTTTGGTGGTTATTATTATAACGCCGTTGGTTCCCCTTGTACCATAGATTGCTGCTGCCGAGCCATCTTTCAAAACATCAATAGATTCAATTTCTTCGGGACTAATCGACTCCAAGCTTGCTCCAGAAATACCATCGATAACAAACAAAGGAGATTGTCCTCCGGAAAGTGAAGTTAATCCCCGTAAATTTACAGTGTACCCTGAATTTGGATCGCCATGGCTTGGTTTTGTTATGTTTAACCCTGCAACTTGACCTTGAATTAAAGACATAGGATCATTACTTCCCACTTTGTTGAAATTTTCATCTTTTACGCTTGAAATTGATCCGGTGATTTCCTTTTTTGTTGTTTTTCCATAGCCAATGGCAACCACTTCCTCAATTCCAATAGCCTCCTCTGCAAGAGATACATTAATCGATGTTTGAGCTCCTACAGTTATTTCCTTCATTTTCATACCGACAAACGAAAACTGTAAAGTTGCATTTGCCTGAACATTCTGAAGGGAGTAACTTCCATTATTATCAGTAACTACCCCTGTAGTGGTACCTTTGACCACCACGGAAACTCCAGGCAGCGAAGCTCCGGCCGAGTCGGTGACTTTACCGGTAACCTTTTTTCCTTGTTGTTGAGCTCCCTGATTCACCTGATTCAATAGTTCTGAACTATTGGTCAGAACAATCTGCCGGTCAATAATGGTGTATTTGACATCTGTACCTGCAAACAGATCGTTAAGAACCTCTTGGATCATAGCACCCTTGACCTGAATATCCACTTTTCGGGACGTGTTAATCTGATCCTGATTGAAGAGAAAAAAGAACTCACTCTGAGTTTCAATCTCATTCAACACTTTTTCAAGGTTGGTCTGACTAAAATTCAGCTCAAGTTTGGTTTTTTGAGCATAGGTTGCTTCCACGGCAAAGGCCTGGATGCAACCAATAAAGATGAAGAATAGACTCCATTTCATAATTGTTAAACTTTTTTTTAGGGCATACCTGTTGTGTGCCCACCATTCATGATTTTTTTTCATAAATTTACCACATTGTAGAGTTAATAAATAAAAGACTGTTATCGCTACATTCATCAGGGGAGTGGTCTAAACACTTCCCTGAATTTTTTTATTTTTTCATAATCGTTATCTCTCTGATCGCATAAACACCCTGATCTTCCTGTGTCCGTTTTTGAATGATGAATTTTATCGGCACGGTCATCGAAATCAGCCTTACAACCTCTTCTACAGGCTCATTGCGAAATGTAGCCCTGTATTTGTATTGGTTTATTTGTTCGTCTTTAATGGTAATTTTTACATTATACCAACGGCTAAGTCGCTTGAAAACTTCGGAAAGCGGTTCGTTTCTAAAAACCAGTAAACCATCTTTCCAGGCATTAAACTGTTGTGCATTGATTGTCGCGGTTTCGTAGTGTTTAGTAATATTGTCGAATACCAATTTCTGGTTTGGGTTTACTCCTACACTAAGATCCATTCCGGAATTCTCAACGACAACTTTTCCTTCCTGAAGAACTACTTCTGTTGTTTTTTCATTTTCGATTGCCGATACACTGAAGATGGTACCAAGGACTTTTATATCGAGATGAGGTGTTGTTACTATAAAAGGTTTTTCTTTATCATGAGTCACTTCGAAGTAGGCCTCGCCAGTAAGCTGCAGATAACGATTCTGTTTAAAATCTAACTGGTACTTTAGCCGTGTGTTGCTGTTGAGCCAACCAATTGTTCCATCCGGCAGATGAAATTGAACTCTTGCCCCACTTGGGGAATTGATTTCAGCCCAGCCTTCTGCCGTATTGTTATTCTTAAAGTTAAGGTTAAAAGCTGTATAAATGAGCAATGGCAAAAGTAAAATTGCAGCAACTTTTGAATAAGTAAGAAATACCTTTCGTTTCAGGGAAATACTTTTCGTTTTTTCTACAAGAATTTGGTTTCTTAGCTTATCATAGACAGCACTAAGGTCTCTTTGAGGCATATCTTCAGCTACCTCAAATTCATCCCAATGCTGTTTAATGGCTGATTCGATCTCATTACGCCTGCTCTTATCTTCAAACCAGGAAGCAATATGCCTGAAATCCCGAAGTGAATATTTTCCTTCGGTGAAGTTTTTAAGTAGCCGGTAATCGATATTTTCTTGCATTGTAGATAATCAGTTTTGAACTTTGGAAATTCATGCGTTTGTATGTTATATCCCTAAACGTAAAAAACCCCCATTCAAAAAATGATATTTTTAAGCAATAAATAACAGAAAAAATATTTCGCCTGATATTTTATCTTCTCTGAATGCTTTGCGGAGATAGTTCATCGCCTCAGTAATCTGATTTTCAACTGTTTTGTCAGTTATGCCCATTTCGATAGCAATTGTGCTGACTGATTTTCCTTCTTTTTTTCGCTTTAAAAAAATCTCCTGTCGTCGGACAGGCATTTGACTGATCAGGGTATCTAATTTGAAAAGGAGTGTTTCAAAACCGGGTTGGTCTTCGAGTGCCGGGTTTTCAATTGATAAAAATTCAAAAATATCAATCCGAAACTTTTCAAGTCGTACATTCTTTTTAAAGCTTTTGCGGATGGCGTTGGCAGCAATGGTAAACAGGTACGATTGAAATGAGGTTCCGGTTATCAGGCCAGCTCTGTTTTCCCAAAGTTTAAGAAAGACTTCCTGTACTAAATCTTCAGCTTCAGTTTCCGATTTCAGGTAAGCAAACGAGAAACGATACAACTTTTGACTGTAACTCCCGAACAGGCTTTCAAACGCAGACATTGAACCCCGTTTTAACGACGCTACCAGTTCCTGTTCAGTTTGAAAATGAGTTTCCTTCAATTTGCCCGGTATTAAAATTTGGTTGGCGCAAATCTAATCAATATTCCCAATAGTATTTATTCGATTGTATTTTCGCTTTATCCTAAATAGGGTTTAAAAAATTATGACACTTGTATTCTGAATTTACAACACACATAATAAGGCAATTAATGAATAAAATAAGCCCGTTTTCGGGATTTTATGAATATAAAAAGGGTCCGGACCGATTGATCTGAACCCTTAAAATAATTTTGAAGGTTGGTATAATTCTCAAATAAAGAAAAACATCGGGAAGTGACTAAATTACACTTCCTTTTATTTTTTCAAAATTTTTGTTGTAACATTCTTAATACTGGTTTCAATTCCCTCAAAAGGTTTTCCATTACCTTGATTATCATCTTCAACAATAATGCATTTCGCTCCGGCAATATCTTTTGCTGCGAGGATCTTCTTAAAATCAATCACACCTTCGCCAACACTGCAAATATCGTCTTTTATCACGGTAAAGAATGGTGGCTGATTGGTTTTCATATCTTTAAAATGGAGAAGCTGGAATCTTCCGGGATACTTCTTAAACATCTCTACCGGATTCTGACCAGCTTTGGAAGCCCAGAAAAGGTCCAATTCCATCGTAATCAGATCAGCATCCATTTCCTTTAAGAAAATGTCGTAGTAAGGTACAACTCCGTCGGTATTGAGGAATTCAAAATTGTGGTTATGATATCCAAACTGAATACCAACGCCTTTCATAATTTTACCAACCTCATTACAGTCTGCAATCATCTTTTTATATGATTCTACATTACGGTCCGCCTCTTCGATCCAGGGTTTTACACAATACTTAACCCCAAGTTCGGCATGAGCATCAGCCATCAGTTTGGCTTTATCCATTGTAATATTAGCCGATTCTACCTGGGAATGACTACTATAGCATACCATGCCTAAGTCGGCAGCCATCATCTTGAATTCCGAAGGTGCATAACCATAAAATTTGCCTTCAGCATAATCTGCAAGTTCCAGATTTATATAGCCCATGTCCGAAACTTTTTTTAATGTTCCAGGAACATCGGCACTCATGGCATCACGAATACTATAAAGCTGTAGACCAACACCAAAGCTTTTTCGGTCAACCGCAGCAGCTGATTTACATCCTGCGGCACCAAGTAACAGCATACCGACCGATCCTGCAGCTGATATTTTCAAGAAATCTCTTCTGTTTTGCATAGTTCTCAATTATTTGTGTTTAAAATTTATTTGCGCTGAAATTATAAAAGTAATACTCTCGTTTCAATTTAAAAGGTTTTCATCTCTTTTGTTTTTCCATTTTGGAATTTCTTACGTATCAGGCTGAATTACCGGAGATCGACCTGAGCCGGCACGTACAGAATTACCACCTAAAGCAGCTTCGCTCTCTGATATTGCAAAGGCCAGGTTATGTCATCTCCTAAAACTGATGCAGCCTTTATCGCAAAATAAGGTTCCCTGAGCGATTCTCTTCCCAGCAAGATAAGGTCTGCCTCTCCCTTTTTTAATATATGTTCTGCCTGTTGCACCTCTGTTATGAATCCAACCGCACTTGTTAAGATGCCTGTCTCTTTTTTAATTCGTTCTGCAAAAGTCACCTGGTAACCTGGTCTCCATGGGATTTTTGCATATGGCACCAATCCTCCCGAAGAACAGTCAATCAAGTCAACACCTGCTTTTTTAAGGATAGCTGAAAGTTTCACAGCTTCATCAATATTCCAGCCACCATCGGCCCAATCGGTTGCAGAAATCCGGACAAACAATGGAAGGTTTTGAGGCCATACGGTTTGTATAGCTTTCACAATTTCCAACAGCAGACGTATCCTATTTTCAAAACTTCCACCATAGTTGTCTATTCGGTGGTTGCTTAAAGGAGAAAGAAACTGGTGTATCAAATAACCATGTGCTGCATGAATTTCAACCACCTTATAACCCGCGACCAATGATCTTTTTGCCGCAGCCTTAAAATCTTCAATTACTTTCAGAATTCCATCGCTGTCTAAAGCCTCCGGGGCATCATCTTCAATGTTAAAAGCAACAGATGTTGGTGCTAAAGTCCTCCAACCATCCGCTACCTCTTTCAACTGATTTCCACCATTCCACGGGACAGAACAGCTTGCCTTTCTTCCGGCATGGGCCAATTGAATTCCTGCCAGGGCTCCCTGCTTGTGTATAAATTTAGTAATGACTTGCAACTTTTCGATGTGCTCGTCTTTGTATAAACCTAAATCACCAGCTGTAATACGCCCTTCGGCTGAAACAGCTGTTGCTTCCTGAATGACCAGTGCGGCACCGCCAACAGCCCGGCTACCCAAATGCACCAAATGCCAGTCGTTTGCAAATCCATCTATTGCAGAATACTGGCACATTGGAGAAATCACCATGCGGTTTTTAAATTCGATATCCTTAATAACGAGCGGAGAAAAGAGCTTTGACATCACTGACATTTATTTTAATTAACGACCTGATTTTATGCTAAAATAATCATTGCTTTCTTTAACGCCAAATTTAGTCTTTGAGTATGTAAACTTCCTTATCTTTAGATTACGGGTAAATTAACTAAACTAACGATGATAAAAAAATACATGATATTGAGTTTCGTATTAATCTGGCCCTATAACGTTTGGTGTGGGTTAATTAATTGCAGTTCGTTGTGCCACGAAGTGGCAAAATCTGAATAACCGTGGGTGTTAAACCCACGGAAGCAGAAACCATGAAACATCAGCCACGAAGTGGTTGAACTATAAAGACCTTGTTCAGCCCGCCTTGGGGCTGAGGGAGTGCATATCATTCTTTTCCGTGGGTTTTCACCCACGGTTATTGAAATATCACCCTTATCAGGGCGATGAAAAAACATAACAGGAGAAAACAGAATTTTCTATAATCAGAGTTACCCACATCAAACGTCATTGTAAGGTACTCCCCATTTGTCGGACAATAAACGCAGCGAGTTAAGACATTTTGTTTGCTGCAAAGTGATTCGGATTTAAACGGGAAAAAACTTTTTGGCTTCCAATGCCATTAAAAAGTTATTCTCGTTTTAAGCCGCTAATACATATCTCTCTTTTGGAGTATGATAATCTAACGACTGGTGCAACCTTTGATGATTGTAAAACTGAAAATACTTTTCCAATCCTTCCCATAAAAGTAGACCATTTTCATACACATTCAAATATATGTTCTCATATTTTACTGAACGCCATAAACGTTCAATGAATATGTTGTCAAGAGCTCTTCCTTTTCCATCCATTGATATTTTTATACCATTATCAATTAGTGTGTTAATAAATACTTCACTTGTAAACTGGCTGCCCTGATCGGTATTAAAAATTTCAGGGACCCCGTGTTTTTTTATGGCCTCAGTCAACACTTCTGAACACCATTCCGCACTCATAGAGTTCGATAATGACCAGTGGACAACGTATCTGCTATGCAAATCAATAATGGCAGTCAGGTACATGAATCCGGTTTTCATCGGGATATAGGTGATATCCATTGCCCAAACCTGGTTGCATCGCTCAATTTTTAATCCCCTTAACAAATAGGGATATTTATAGTGAGTTTTATCACTGATTGTTGTATGGGGTTCCCGGTAAATTTTTTGCCAATTTACGATCTTCATCAAACGACGCACCCACTTTATATTTACCTTATAACCAGATAATATTAGTATCGCTGTTAACCGTAACGCCCCATAAAAAGGGGTCGTGAAATACTGCTCATCCAGCTTGCGCATGATTGACAGATTCTCTTCTGATTCTCCTGTTGGGATGCAGTAAAAGCTACTCTTGTTCAGCGATAGTAAGCGACACTGAGCCGATACGCTCATTAATGAACAAGAAGGGTCAACCATCTCTTTTCTTTGATCAGAACTGATCATCGCAGCTTTTTTTTAACCAATCATTCTCAACTTTTAACTGCCCAATTTGAGCATACAAAATTTGCTATCCTACTCCATCCTTTTTGGCCTCAGATGGATCTGTTGAAAATACATTACCGAAATTTTTCAAAGCCAACGCTTTCCAGGTTGAAATCTGGGTTGGTGAGAGTTCGTACTTTTTGGCCAATACTTCAAGCGGTTCACGCTCTTTGAGCGATTCCAATACAACTTTGGCTTTAAATTCCTTACTGAATTTCCTTCGATTTGTCGACATAAATATAAATTTTAAAGATGCTAAATTTATATCTTAACTCCTTGTCCAATTTTTGGGGAGTATCATATTGAGCCGAAATGAATTGCAACTACCGAAAATAATCCGTTAAGTGCTGTCCGAAATGCACCTGAATTATTGAATCCCTATAAATATCTAACGCGAACCGTGCAGTTCGGTGGCGGATTTCGTGCAACCGGGGCTTCAATTTGGGTCTTGCAGACCACATGAAGTCCTGTTTATTAGCCGCTGGCATTTTTATTTAGAATCTAACAAGTCATTCAAATTAATTATTTTGCTACCATTTTTTTTGTAATAATTCAGCATTTCGTCAATTTTCTTTTTATCATAACTCATAATACAATCTGATAAGACTGTTACTTTGTTGTTTTCCTTGCACATATTAAATACTGTTGATTTCACACAGGCAATGGCGTCTGCTCCCGTAATGTAAAATTCGCTTATTTCATTTTTCTTGATAAAGTCTGCGAAATCTTCGCTGGTCAATGCGTTGCCTTTGGATTTTTCAAAAATGTTTTTTGAAACTAATTTCATGTCCGAAACTAATTCAGACCCACGAGTATTGGGTTTGAAAGTCCTTGTGCCGTCAGATAAGTTATAATGCTTTATGTAAACGACATGAATTTCATTTTCCACTGCCCAATCTATTGCCCGATTAACATTGTCAATGATTTCTTTGTAGTTTTTGGTAATGTCATTTTGAATGTCAATTACCACTAAAGACTTTTTCTGCATGGGATTTCCTTCTTTTATTTTTATGTTTTACTTCAATTTTCTATTTCATTGTCCATCGCACTGCCGGTTGCCCGCTTGCCGCTAACGGTTGAGGCTATATGCAGTAAGGGATTGCGGGCTACTTTCCTGTCTGCCTAAACCGAAGTTAGAGCGGGGCAGAATGCTTGATTTACCATTGAAACCCTTATTGCTGCTACACTTTGTT
>JAAFHB010000135.1 GCA_010906965.1 Mariniphaga sp.
ATGGCTGGTGATGAGAGAAAATCGTGACGGTAAATTCCAGGACTAGTTACCAAACCGGGATCCGGCAAACCAAGCATCAGGTGACGCGGAAATAACTCTTCGGGTGGACAACATGCACACATCAGGCCAGCGGCTTTCCATCGGAACTCGTCATACGCCTGAATCAGATCGTCAAAAAAATCGAGATAATAAGGGAGAAAGCGCACCTGGCTTGTGGAGGTTGGTATGCCATCCAGAAATCCAAAGTTCTTATCGAAATCAACAAATGGGTCACTCGGGAATGTTTCAATCACAAGCGGCATAAAAGCTTTATAAGTCGCAGTAAGCGCGTCACCAGTATTTGTCGCTAATTTATTATTCTGAAAAACAGCATGAAAAGCAGCAAGTACATCGTTTGAGGAAATCGGCGCCGTATTTGGAACATTGTAGCGAGGAAGGCGTAAGTCTGGCAGTTTCATTCGGGAAAGCAGGGCAGATTCAAGATCGGTAGCAGTATATTCAGTTCCTAACTTATTTGCTTTAGCAATCATCTTTTCGAGATTGCCTATTTCTATAAGCAACGGTTTAACGGTCGCCGTCACTTCATTTCCTTTGTCATCACAATTGTTTGGACTGCAATTACGAAGCCCTTCATTTTTCAATTCCAAAAACAGGATAACCACCTTATCGTCGAGAAATTTATTTAGTTTTCCCAAAAGAATTGTATTCGGTTCTCCGGCAGGAAATAATTCCCATAACTGATATTGAACTGAGTCTCCGGCAGAATCATATTTAAACTGCGGATAATCGACATCAAGCGGAAGCGTATACTTCTGGTACGATACCAAAGCCAGATCCTCTGGTTCAATTAGAATATAACCTGCAGAACTCACACCACACCCTTTGGAGAGGTGAATTGTCTGATCGCTGCCGTTGGTTTCGAGCCGGATCTCTAATCCACATTCGATACCGATACCAATCAGATTGGCACGAGTAAGTCGTTCCTGTTCATTCAGGTAATCGAATACCTCATTCAGATGGCGGCTCGTAAGCACTTGGTTGGCTTCGAAAATCGGATATTTATCTTGGATCGGTTTCATGGTAAATGCTGTTTTTGAATTATATTAAACATCCTTTTTATCAGTTGATAGAAAATTATTTACAGTGTTACATTTCTTTTTAAGGGATAATTTCCCAGCGCTGTGCTCCCTAAACGCACCGGATTCTGATCGCTGCCATCGTCACAATCATGCAATGTGGCACCTGGATAAGTATTCTTCAATTTGCTGAGCAGATGAACTACTTTCCAAAGTTGATACGACACCTTTTTATATGATTTATATTTTTCGTGGAGGAAGTCTCCTATTTTCTCTTCGGTACCGGTCTTATATGGAATTGTTGAACAAAGTGAAACGGTTGGTGCCAAAAAATCAGAGAAGTCTTTGAACTCAAGGCCTGCTTCAAAATTTTGATTCATCCATTTATAGAACGATATCCCATAATCATTTACAATTTTTGACGCGCATGTACAAAAATCGAATTTAGCCGATGGAAGATCGGTCTTAAGGTTTGCTTTAAGCATTACCTCAACATGCTCATGCAGCCTTTCTTCTGTCCAATCGAAATTGGCATTTTCTTTCAGCCATTGACACCAGGCATCTTCAAAACGTTCGAACTGCCAACCGTTCAACACAATATCTTTAAAATAGAGAATCATTGTATTCTTAATTTCGTCCCAAAGTGTTGAATCAATAATGATTGGACAAGATATACCGGCTGGTTTTAAGACCGAAAATACTGCTTCCAAAAGTGCATTCAGTGCATCCGCATGTAAAAAGGTGAGCGTTTTATCTTCGTACCAGATGCTGAAAGAATTCGAAAAAACGGTATAAAGCGAGAGTGAACAGGCACATGCCTCAGCCTCTGATGGTCTTATTCCATCTTTGGTTAGACCCTTTTGTATCAATAGGTCTGCCAAATCAGTTATTACAGGATCACAGGAATTTTCGATAAATCCATCGTTGCCCACCCAACAGATTTTCCCCAGCAAATGCGAAGGAAGTTCATACCTGATGGTCCGGTCGGCAAATCTCCGCATGTCGAGGTTAATGTTGAAAGGTGCTGTCCAGCCAGGCATCACATATGTTACCCTGAAGGAGTAAGGATCTTCTTCACCACAAGTCTGACATGAGCCATCGCTGCAGGCAGGATACAGAGCGTCACCCGGAAATTTGGGTCTTAACAACAGGTGCTCAACCACAAAAGCTTTCTCATTGGCACTCCAGGCCAATAACTCATTCATCATATCAATAGCAGCCCCATTTGTTGTAAAAGATTGCGGTGAGGAACCTAATATTGCTCCACCATCAGTTTTCAGGTTTAGGTTAAACGTTCCATCCTTCTCTTTAACTTCATATGCATCAGTCTGCAGCATTTGCTTGATGACCAATTTATAAGCTGCCTCTTTGGCGGCTTCTCCCGATGATGCTTTAATTTTTAAATTTCCGCTGAACCAGGTATTATTGTTAGCATCGTTAAGCGAATAATTAAGGGTAAAAGGGCTTACCTTTTTGCCCGAAAAACTCCAAACAAACGAGAGGTCGGGATAACCCAGCAAAAGCGTGATTCGCTTTTCGAGACCGGAGTTATTATCCAGATTACATAAGCTCTTCGTATAGTTGAAGGCTCTGGCACGGTCGTGACTGATGATAGGGTACTTTTTCAGGAACGAGATTTTATCATCGATCAAATGGGTCGATGCAACTTGTTTTCCTTGCAAATTGGTAAGCATCAGGGCATATTCACTGAATTGTTCTCCAAAACGAGCCATCAGGTGATTAAGAAAACGATTCCGGCGCTCCAAAAATTCAGAGCGTGTTTCGGCCATTCCTTCAAGCGCTGTTTTATTGAGCAAACTGCTTGTAATTTCGTCATAACCTACGATCAGCTCTTTCGAAAATTCCTTCACAAAATAGGTCCGATCAACTGTAGGTCTTAGTGATAATAATTCCGAAACATTTGAAATCTGTGCAAAAGCGTTGCCAAGTAATTGCTCGTAAATCAGCAGATAGGCTTTCAGCTGTTTTGCCTCCGCCTGTCGTTGTTCCGATACATGCGATGGTAATCCGACAGGATTTACGCCATAAGTGACCGGCAGACTGTATTGTACCGGATAATAGTCCCCGGTATTTGCAAATGTTCCTCCAGGAACCGGCAAATCCTTCTGCATGTTCGTAAATTTCGGTCGCTCAGCTTCACCATGCAACTGGGTTAAGGTATCGCTGGCTTCATCCATCCGTGGATGGAACGGGAGCCCGTTTTTATAAAACAAGAATCTCGAAAAGTTCAGATAAAGACGCGGTTGATGTAAATCCTTGATATATAACTGCCACGATGCACTTGATTTATTTTCATCAAATTTTAGCTCCTTTACAATCCACACCGGATCAGCAGCACCTTTTACGATATTACCCTCATTATCGTATTTGCTAATCATCAGGTTACTAACGGCGATGACACCCTCAATTTCCATTAGAAGGTTGATGATATCCGATGTACGCAACACCTTTTTGAGAGTGGCGTTTTCCAGATCAACAGATTTAATAAACCCATTATCTAATTCAGGTCCGTTAAAAATATCTTCAACAGGTACATTTTCGGCCATCATTTCAGCCAGGGAATAAAAGGAAACTGGCGGATTAAAATAATTCTCAATTTCGAACCAAATCCTGGCCTGAACCCGCTCGATATCCGCATCCGGAGTCACCTCAACGTCGGCACACACGGCCACATCCTCAATTCCAACGCCGGTTACACGACAAAAGTCTTCATCAAGGTTCCGGCAGTCTTGCAGATGAGCTTTCGATATCTTTACGACTTCGGCGATTTTCAACAGCTTCCTTCTGTAAAGACTTATTATTCCTGCACTTCCCTCATCTTCCAGAATGGTTTGAATGGTTTTCACCTTACTTCCATTTTTGGCTGTAGCATCACCTAAAAAGCGGATCGCAACATTGTCGATCACAATCTTTTTGCCGAAAGATAAAAGTTCAACTTCAAATCCTGCATAGAAAATATTACGCCACTGTCTTTTGAGATAGGCATCCTTTTCGTCATCGTTAAGTAACGTATCTTCAATTACATTATAGGTTTTTGTGGATCCAAAGTGAAGGATTTTGAGCTTAAATAACGAATCATTACTTTGGTTAAAAAGCTCCCAATCCGCACTATTTTCAAGTTGCCAATCCGGAAAACGCAGTTCCATCACCACCGGATGCGGTTTCCCGTCACTGTCATGAACTGTATAGGTATGCTCAATCTTGTGATCGTTCAAATCACCCAGTTCAGGATCTGATTCGAGTTCAAGCAGCACATCATAAAGTCCACGTGGCGAAACTTTTAATAAATTAGTTACCGTTTTTTTGGGCTCTGTGAACGAGAGGTTCAGCTTGTCTTCATCGCACCATGCATAATATTCGGCATCGCAGGAACATTCCTTACAAAATACCCAGGCGTTACGAACCCCGTCAAGGTCGATCAAAATTCTGCGGAAATCGTTGGGAGTCCACGGATTGATCGTTAAAATTTCCCTTGCAGTGAAAAAAGCCTGATCCGGGAAAGGATTCTTACCAGCCGGCGGTCCTTCCGGTGTAAGAATATCCTTGATATCTTTTCCTGTCCGATAAGCCAGGTCGGTGATGGCATAACAAAGCGCTTCGAGAATCGTAATTCCGGGATCATGGGTGTTGTAATCTGTCCATTGCACGCTTCCCATCTGCTCAATGAAGCCAATACCTTCCTTCCTGAGGCGGTAGTAATCCTGCGCAGGCTTCAGATCAGGCTTTTTCTCTATGGAAACAGGTTTTTGATTCATGATTCGCAGCTGCATTTGTCAGAAGATATTTTTTCTTCTGATGGGTTAATGACCGTGATCAAGTGATGTTTTGCAGGAACTGATACCAATATTGAGACGGCCAATGAACCTTCAATCTCATTTTGGTTGATCGTTCCCTTAGTACCTTTAATGTCGTGAAAGAGTTGTACATCAGTGACGTAATCAACGTACAATTGTTCCTCAACGAAATCAATCAGCACCGATTTATAGACCTTACCGCCAAAAGTCGGATTACCACCTTCGGGGAATGCCCATGGAGAAAGGAACCGCAAAATGGATTCCTGTAATGTATTTGTATAGAATGTTTCGTCGAAGCCATCGTAAAACCGTACCGACATATTTACACGTACTTCCTCAAATTGCGGATTGTTTACATGCAATTTTACGAAGCACGAGACGCGACTACCAATAAATTCAGCTACATCCGTTAACATTCCCAGACTTGTAAACGGCCGTAACGGGTCGCGCAGGTTGTGGAATTGTTTATTGGGAACGGTTACAATCGTAACGTGTCCCGGAGCAAGTTCCTTATAAATACCGGCCCCACTGTCGCTTGGTTCATATTGTGTGTGATTCAGGCATTTAACCCTGAATATTTCAGGAAAGGCTTCCAAAACCAACCGCTCGTAATCCCATAAACTTACCGTCCGGTTCTTGTGCCGTAATCGTTCGCTCACCCGGGTGTAAAAAGCAGCTGATTCTTCAGCCCCGCGACCACCAAACGACTCGAAAGGCTGTGTGATTTTTTTAACCTCCGAAACTGGTATACTTAGCTTGCTAATTGTTTCGGCAGGTAACACTTTTGATGCGAAAGCCGGGTCATTCCCTTTGTCAACAAAAGTTGCCTGAAGTGCCTGGGCAGCTACCAATATAAGATTGCAGACAGCATCGCTCTTTTCCCAGACTGCGATCCTTATCCAATGCTCACCATATGGCAGGAAGTTGTTGGAGTTTGTTGCAGCTGCGGGAAAAGCAAGTGTTACAATTCCAGATTTTAACAGTCCATCCGTTTGATCATCAATGTCCTTTGTTTCAAAAGCGATCCACTCGTTATTTTTCAGATAACTCCAATGCAAGTGAGGTATTGGTTTTATCGCAAGCGGATTTGCAGTGCCATCGGCTACCTGAAACAGAAGTGAAAGATTTTGTGGCGGGAGCAAGCCAGAAACACCGATATAAAATTCAGCTTCGGATTCATGTTTGCCACTTTCGGGCGTAAAATCGAATTGTGGCAGAAAATAAACTTTCCTATAATTACTGATTGCCGAATGCTGTTCGGCAAAACCGAAAGGAGAAATATGCAGAAACTGCGCCTGACGGGAATCAAATAATTTTACGTTTGAACTACTCAGATCAATCGTTTGAGTGGCTGTATAATTAATTGATAAATCATTCATAAAAGGCCCGACTGGAGGTCCTTTGGGTGGACCGGCGGCAGGCAGTGGTTTAGTGGCAAGATAAACCAACAAAGCCGTAAGGTAGTCTTTTTGTCCGAAGCCATTGTCTAATTTCAAACGAACAAACCCATGCCTCGAATTAGTCGTATATGCCTCATCAACTGTAAGATCAGGTACGGCAACAACGGGTAAATCCAAATTTTTAGTCAAACCAAATGACGTTGAACTAATTGCTGTATGAGAGATCTCTGAAGATGCCCATAAACCCGAATGCAGATAATCGATTTCGACATTTGGATTATTCCCGTAAGCATCGGGCGTTGCCTGCCAGCTGGTATTTATGGTCGCAGAAGTCAGGACTTTCTGAAAAATCTCTTTAGATCCGATCACCAAGGAGCTACCAAGAACAGGATTTGCGCCAAACGGCTGAAAAGGTTTTGAGGTATCCACTGGGCCAAAATCGTTTGAGACCACCAATGTTTTCAACGCATTAACCTCAACGGTAAGGTCAATGCTTTGGGTTTCGACCATCTGAAAAATATCGTATATATAGGATTCGGTGTCCTCATTTTTCAATTTTACCAAAAGCACGGGCAGGTCGGTTGCGAAACTGTATCCATGGACTTTTGCCAGGTAAGGTCGCACAGCCGGGTCTGCACCCGAAAGTTCCAATTTGATCTGAAGATTACCGTTTTCAAGTAAAGTAAACGTGCCTGGCGTTTTTTCAAGCCATCCTTTTTTAGTGGTAATCAGGCATTCCAGGTTATTTTCTATATTATTTATCCGAATTCGCTGAGCTTCAAATATGGCAATTTCGAGTGCAATATTAAGGTCTTTCTTCGTTTCTGTAATTTTTTTTGTTTCCGTTTTAAAAATTTCAGATGCTTTTTTATTCCTTTGAGGAAATCCGGAAATTGAAAATTCGAGCGTAATTGTCCGGGTTCCTTCAGCCATCAGTAAATAGTGCGAAGCAATTGCAAAACCAACTTCAGCCTTCGGCATATTAATTGACTTCAGGATTCCTTCCTTGTATATCTTGTTGTAAAACGGCTGCCACGAAAGATCAGCAGAGGTTAACTTAGCACCAAGTCCATCGCTGGAATTAGCGATGGGAGAAGCATAAAGCCGACCGGATTGTTTCTTCGCATTTGCATCAGACCCTACAGCTTCATTCCCATGACGATAAAGCGTTTTCAGCGAGGTAACTTTTGCCTGGTTGGCAATCAGATCGCGGTTATTGGCAAAGAAAGCTTCAATTCCTTTATCATCTTTCCCTGCTTTGAAAAGTTCGCCGGTCTTAATTTGATGTAATGCAGCTTGTTTGGCCAATTCCACAATGAGGTGAGCCTTTGCAGGCAAGGCCGGTTTTTCCTTCAATTGAAGTACTTCACGGTAATAAAAATCAAGATGCCGCCCTGTAATCGTATTCGCCTCATTTCTTGCATATTCCATCAGGCGCAGAAAGCTCAAAAAAAGTGCGTAATGAGGATTGTGTTTGTCCCAGTTGATAAAAGTGAACTCAAGGGCAAGCTTTGCCTCACCAATAACCCGGGCAAAGACTTTCAGAAATTGATCAGAAACTGACGTAAAAAGATTATGTGTGGCAATATGGTTGGTACGAACAAATATTGGATTTAGCGGATTTCCAGTTGGATCTCCATAAACCGATGATTCTGCCGCCGTAATGGATGCCACATACACATTCCAATCTGTTACATTACTGGTTATCCAATCCTTCGAAAAACCGGAAGTTAGCACTTTATCAAAAGTGTCAGGCAAAAAACCAAGTATTGGCATGCTACCTGCCGGAGCAACATCCTTTACCACTCCCAAAACAATTCCCGCTTTTTGATAGGAAATCAGTCGCTGAAAAGCCGGTGCAAGCTGGGTTTGAATAAGATTTTTTAAAGTGGCTTTCAGTGCGATCTCGGTTGGAAGTCCCTCTTTCAACCCATCAAGTTGCTTTGCGAGTGCGCCTAAGCAACTAAATATATAGCTCAGGTTATTAATTAATTCAGGTTCTTTTGTTTCGTTATCAAGGTTATTTAAAAAGTCGAAATACGACTTAATCTGAATTTTATAGTCTTCAATATTCTGAATAGATGTCACCGCCAGCCGAAGCGAAGGGTCGTTGCTGAAAAATGGTGCCCAGGTGCCATTAGCCGTATTACTACTGTCGAAATAATTCACAAACTCCGACAATGCCCGGGCAAAAACCATTTCATTCGCTACGTCATGCTCATTAACAGGCACATACGATGGGGCTAACGCAGGCGAAAGTCGTTGTTCCTGATTAGCGCCATCGCGGATCAGTTTTAGCGGATCTGAATTCTTATTACAGTCTATCGATTTTGACATACAGAATCTTATTATCAGGTGATTAGACTTACGGAAGTTGAAAGATTAATATCTGTTCCTTCCAATTTGTAGAATGGAAAGACAAAATTGAATCGTGAATTGGTTGTTTTTACGCGATAATTGATCTCGATCAAAATCACGCCTTCCAGTTCCTGTGCATCATTTAAGATTACTTTCTCAAGCTCAATACGCGGCTCGTGATACAAAATGGCAGATTCAATTTTATCAGTCATCAGCGTTTTCATGCGGGTATCCAGACTTTCGAAAACCAGTTCATCGAGGTTACATCCATATTGTGGCAACATAACCCTTTCGCCACGAACCGTCGAAAGTAATATTTCGAGACTCGAAGCAATATCTGCTTCCTGCTCAAGCATTTCCACACTACCGGTGTTCTGGTTAAAATTCGGTGGAAACGACCATCCACGGCCAATAAATAAAAGGTTCTGTTCCATAATTGTTTACTTATTATTCAAGGCACTTCAATCGTTAAAACTTTTCACCCTCCGATTAATACGGTTGGTGCGCCTGGTGGTAAAACCGATCCTCCTCCGGCAGTTAAAGCTCCAATCCTTGCAGCAGGCATTCCACCGATCAATACAGTTGCCGATCCCAATACAATTGCATCAACTCCGCACGAATCGCCCATTCTTGCCGCCGGAAGTCCGCCGATTAAAACGGTAGGACACCCGGGTGGAATAATAGGCGTCGGGACACCCTGTGTAGCTGCACTTACAATCAAATCCGTTACACGCGCTGCTGGTGGCATATCAATATTTTTAATTTATTTGTACCATCCCTCCCTGAACGATCGCAGTAGCACTTCCCTTAACTGTTGTATTTGCTCCCGATAATTCAGCAGTGGCTGTTCCTTCAGCTTTAAATGCTGCAGATGCTTTTGCGGTAATATTGATACCATCAATTTTCACATCACCTGCTGCTTTAATTATCACATCTTTAACACTATCAATTGTAATACCACTATCATCCATTGTAATTTTGTTGCCATTCTGATCTTCAAGGAAGATTCCTTTGCCATCTTCTGAAAGCAACATTTTATTACCACCAGGCGTCTCAAGCGTGATAATTATCTTTTCGTCATCGAAATTGAACTTCATTTTTTCGCGACTCACATAACCCTTGCGATGATTGTCGTCTTTTGGCGGTTCAGGAGCTGGTTTCGCGCTGCTATGAACCATTCCCAAAACGACTGGATGACGCGGATCGTCATTCAAAAACCCAACTATTACTTCATCGCCAATTTCGGGACGGAAAAATGTACCCCGTTCTTCCCCTGCATCCAATGTTGAGATCCGTGCCCAGATTCCATCATCCGAAGTGCTGATTATTGGAAGCCGGACTTTTATGCGGTCCTCACCATCAGGATCACCTTCGAGAGCGGTAACAATACCAATTTGTAAACCTGTTACGGCTGGTAATAATCCGGAAGCTGGCATTGGTCGGAGGTTGTAAGTTTCGGAGAACAATTCAGGGTTCAGTCCTAATTGTACATCGGTCTCCCAATTGCCCTCAGAAACAGCATGTCGTACTCCCGAAACATACAATTTTCCTTCAAAACGTTCACCTATACCGTTTACCTCAATCACTTTACCAGGTAATACACCGGCGAAACCCTGAAATTTTGCCCTGCCCCGTATCCTGGCGAGCCTTTCTTTCAACAAACGTCCATCAGCCCAGGCCTGTAATTCAGGCGAACTAAGTTTTCCTCCATGTTGAATTTCGAGTGCATCACCTCCGATAACATCCGCCAGTACGGAAGCAGAAAGGTTACCGTTATTTGTGGTTGTAGGCTCCGAAGCCTCGGCTTCAATGACTTCCTGGTCGGTGGCATTCCAGCTACTGGCTTTTATTCCTTTACTCTGAATACGTGCATCAATTTCGGCGTCAAGCTCAAGCAACGTAGTTCCAAACTTCACGCTAACAACAGAGGCGCCACCAGTTGCAGGTTTGGCGACTATTATTTTTCCATCCTCAACCATTACAACCTGACCATTTGCCTCAGCACGACACAGTATGAAATCCCAATCAGTGGATTCGAATTGGACCACTTCTTTCAGACTTGGAACGGTGGCTTCAACATTTTTAGAAAGACTATATGTGCCAATCAACTCCTCCACAATATCACTGTCCTTCTTGTCAATGAAATACTTGCTTTTGATTCCGCTTGTCATTTTTACCGCTTCATCACGGCATTCAATGATCAGTTGACTGCCGCTGCTCCTCAGTTTGATACTATGCCTTACGATTATACCCTTGAAAACACTATCATTCTGTGAACGGTATCCCAATTTAATCTCGACTTTCTTCCCGGGAACAAAAAGTTCGGAATTACTTGCCTCGAAAGTAGACTGAGAAGCTTCCCCATCGCGCAAATTGATAACTGCAACGGGGATCCTGTTTAACTCTCGGGTTATACTTACAGATAACACATGGTAAGATCCCGGAAGCTGAACTTCGTCGAGCAGAATCGCTGAAGTACAGACATCAGGCGATGCAGGGGTTGGTATGTTTGAATCGTTTGGCAAGGGAGTTATACAGATTTAACAATTGGTGGAAAAGAGATTTCAGTACCTGCAATCAGCTGACGAAAATTACTGATGCCATTCACTTCAGCTACCTGGAGGTAATATTTAGGATCACCGTAAATACGGTAACACATTAGTGGCAAAGTATCGCCGTATTTTACCTTTCGGATATGCGTCAGGTCGGGAGAACTTCTGTTTTCGCGGGCAGCCCGTTTTTGTTCTTCGATGCTGCTTTTGAATTTTACAGTAGCTATTGCACGGATCGGAGTGCCATCGGCTTTGAACATTTTGTGATTGATAGACAACTCGATGACCCGCCCTTTAAAGATCGAGTTTTCGCCCCACACGAGTTTAAAATGGCGTGGTTCATGCGAATCGCCTTTGTACGATATCAAAACATCCTTGAATTTTTTAAGGTCATCAGATATGTTCGCTCTTGGTTTTCCATCAATGATACCCGTATTGTCGAACAGAAAATCGAACGTAATCTCCTCGGGTTCTGTATATTCATACTTCAACTGCGCACCACTCGTTCCCTGACCCTGCCCGCCTGCCGAAAATTTCAACTTATAGGCAAGCGTATAACTTTCGGGATTGATCAATGCTTCAAACTTACCGTCAGCGTCATTCACACCACCGTTTTCAGCTTTCTCCGAATCCGAGAAAGCCAGGATGAGCATTTTTTCAAGTTTTCCTGTTTCTGCCATCACCGTTCAGTTTTATTATGAAGTATCTCCATCACCTTTTCAACACATGCTGCAACTAATTCTTCCTTGTTGTTACCAGCAGAATCATTGCTCCCCCCTCCGGACGATCCTGCTCCCGGCGCAGAAGTCCTGGCCTGTGGAGTTGTGACAGATACCTTGATATGGAGTTCTCTTATTTCGATTGGCATAATATTAGCTGCTAAACCCTTCAATTATTTTTAAAAGGAATTATTTGCACGGTATGCAATTGCAATCTTGTCCTTGATTTACTGTACGGTAAAATAACGGTAAGTAATTTCCATGGTTTCAATCACAATCGCATTTTCAGTCGAGACCAGATCGCTAACCAGCCATTTCTTAGGAATCGCATGTGCCACTTTCCATGTTCGCAAGGGTTCACCTTTTTCGTTCATCAGGATTACATTGATGTCGGTGGGTTCAAATTCCCGGTCACGAAAAGCTTTGTTAAACCAATTAATGACCTTTGAATCGACTACCATCCCACGTTTCAGAATCATATCGGCATATTTGGTACGCACAGGTAATTTGTGCTCGAAACGATTTTCGCCTCCTTCTTTGAAGTTTTCGTAATCGTATTCGACCGATAAGCCCGACACAGACTGAAACCTGACATCGTTGTTATCACTGCTGATCCCGAATTCCACTTTATAGTAGAAACCCCATGGCGGATAATATGTAGTAGCACCTGCCATGACTTAACGAACGAGGCTTAATCCTTCGTGTGCGATTTCCAAAGTTTCAATTGCGACTTCGTTGGCGTCTGATTTCAGGTCGGGCGCTGTGATCTTGACCGGGAAACAGTTTACCGCCTTCCATACGGCAACGGGTTCATGCTTTTCGTTCATCAGCCTTACGACAACATCGCGACGGGCACCAACCCTGTCATTTGAAATCTGATCGATCCAGTTGTTGTAATCAAAGTCACCCTCAAATTTGCCCCGCTTTAGGGTAATATTGCTGAATTTACGCATTCCCGGCATCTTGATTTTACTGAAATCCTTGCTGTCGCTGTGCCTGTATTCAATCACTTCCACCTGCTGATCCATACCGGTGACTTCGGTAAAACTGATTTTAACGCCGCCCCAGTCGACCTGATAATGGTATCGTGGTAAAGGATATTGTTGTGCCATAACTTTTTATTTTTTAATGATATGAAAATTAAATAGTTTGATGAAAATTTCTGATCAGGATTCGGCCATCTTGTGAGAAAAACGAAGGATGATAAATTCTGCCGGACGAACAGCTGCCATTCCAATCTCAATGATCATGCGACCTTCGAGAATATCAAGCGCCGTCATCGTTTTGCCCAGTCCCACAGCAACATAAAAAGCATGTTCTGGTTTCATTCCCTGAAGTGCTCCCTGGCGCCAAAGTGTGGAGAGAAAGTTTTCGATCATGGCCTGCACTTTTACCCAGGTATTTGCATCATTTGGTTCAAATACAAAAGCTTCCGTTGCATTTTTCGTGCTCTCTTCTACCATATTAAAGAAACGGCGAACACTGATATAACGCCATTCGTTATCGTTACCTGCCAATGTACGTGCGCCGTAAATCAATGTGCCTTTTCCCAAAAATGACCGGATGGCATTGATTGATTTTCCTGCAACCGCATCAACATTTAAATTTTCCAATTCGGTTTTTGAGAATATTACCGAAGGAGAAATAACATTTGCAAGACTAATATTAGCAGGGGCTTTCCAAACACCTCGTATACGGTCGGTAGCTGCATAGACACCAACAACAGCGCCACTTGGAGGCATGCTTGTCATACTGTTGCCTACGCCAGTAAGAATTGATTTGTAAATTGGGAAACGAAGCGCCAAAGACTCGTCAATTTTTTTTGTATACGTTGTAGCAGCACCCACAATTAATGACAAATAGCTCTGGTTAATCTCTTCGAATAATGGTAACAAGTTATTAAAAGCGATCTGTCGTTTATCTTCCGGAGTTCCGGCAACCGGGATTAAATTTGTTGCTGCCGCACCAATAACACCCGCCCAGCTTGCTTCTACAAACGTTGGTGTTAAGACAGTTGCAATATAAGTTGGTATTCTGGCAGCGGTTTCAGTTTCCAATCCGACGACCTTAAAGAAAGTGGGATTGAAGTTAGAGGTAACTGCCGCAATTACATCTGCATTCAAAGTTGAATATGTTAATACTGCGGGACTTGCAGCTTTGATAAACTTATCAATTTGAGCAGCAATGCTGTAATAAAAGCCAAAAACAGATTTTAAATTACTATCATTATTTACGGCTAAGAAGGCAGCTCCTAAAGTATTTAATGCAGTTCTTAAGTTTCCGTTAGGTGGGCTTAACAGTTTTGTTTTTGCATCGATATTTGCAACGTCAGCAAACGCCTTGTTTAAATCGGAAATTGCGGCTTTAATATCAACGTCACTTGTTAAACCATCTAAAGTTATAGCTACGCCTGCACGTTTAATTACACCTTTTACATCGCTATAAGTGACATTCTTCGGCAAATTAACCTTTAACCACGGTGTATAGGCTGTACCATAACTCAAATAATTAATACCTACCTTACTCCTGAAAGTGGTTCCCAACGCATCGTTTTCTTTTACATCCATAACAGTAACCCGGTCTTGTAATTCCTGGCATTGTTTTAACGCGGCAGTCTGTACATTGGCAATTTTGCTATCGTCTAATGATACGGCATCCGGAAATAAAAGGAT
>JAAFHB010000136.1 GCA_010906965.1 Mariniphaga sp.
TTGCCGGTCCGGGCAGCAGTATCGACCTTTTACTACAACCAGGAGATGTAATCAATGTCCCGCGTGAAATGCAGACCGTCAAAGTATCGGGCAGGGTGATGAACCCGATTGCGCTGACTTTCGAAAAGCGGTTGAAATTGAGAGGATACATCAATATGGCAGGGGGTTATGACGACCAGGCACGGCAGTCAAAAACTTACGTGCTTTATCCGAACGGGACAACAGCATCCCGAAAGGGTTTTATCTTTAAAAGCTCGCCCCGCTTAACACCGGGATCCGAGATTATTGTCCCCCTGAAACCAGAAAGAAAAAATGACAGCACCATGAAGTGGATCTCCATCGCAGGCGGCCTCAGCGCTATCGCTACTTCAATCGCTACTTTGGTCGTAATTACAAGATAAAAAGTACGGGGAATAATTTGTATCTGCTGTTGTTATGGCAACTGGCTTCTGGCTACAAGCTGCTGGCTACTGGCTACTGGCTAATGGCTAATGCTATTCCCAAAGCATAATCACATTTTCCAAAAAATAAAATACAGGAAGCGATTGGGTAACTTTAATGTCAACTTAATTGCCAGTTGCTAGATGTCAATCGCCAGCTACCAATTTAAGAATCATTTTTGTCTCAAAACAATATTATCTCCAACTAACCAACTATAAAACAAGCATGTCCGAAGATTGTAGCAAAGATCTAAGAACCGTTCAGGAGACGGAGGTTGACTTTATCAATCTTGCAAGAACCTTCTGGGATGGTAGAATAGTGGTTGGCAAGCTGATAGCATTAAGCGTTTTTATTGGATTTTTTGTGGCAATTCTGCAGCCTAATGAATTTACAGCCTCTGCCACAATGGTTCCGCAAGTTTCGGACCCAAAATCAAAATTGGGAGGACTATCAAGCATGTCAGGGCTTTCGGGTTTGGCAGCGATGGCGGGAGTCAATCTGAGCACCGTAACCGGATCTGATTTATCACCCAAAACTTATTCGAGTATTATTTCGAGCATACCTTTTCAACTGGAGTTGATGAATACGCCCTTAAACTTCGAGAAATTAGATAGCCAGGTAACACTATATGAATATTATACGAAAGTTAATTTAGGCAACCCATTCTTGAGATATACCACAGGGCTCCCATCGCTGATCATAAAAACAATCAAAGGGGAAAAGAAAAATAAATTCAATTCTCCGGCTGCCAATCCCATTTACCAGCTTACAGAAAAGCAGATCGAAGTACAAAAAATTATTGAAAAGAAAATTGAGATATTAGTGAACGACGGTGATGGATACATCTCACTTAACGGCTCATTGCCTGAAGCTTATGCTGCTGCACAATTAGTGCAGAATGCCCAGATGCTTCTCCAACGCTACATCACCGAATTTAAAATTGAAAAAGCGAAACTGGATCAGGAATTTATTCAGCAACGATACGACGAAGCGAAAAAAAATTATCAGACAGCGCAACGGCAACTTGCCTTGTTCCGCGACAGGAACAAAAATGTGTCTTTAGCCACTGCCAAAACTGAAGAAGAAGGCTTATACGGAGAATATACCCTGGTCACAGGCGTCTATTCTGAATTGGCAAAAAAACTCGAGCAAGCCAAGATTCAGGTTAAGGAAGAGACCCCAGTATTTACTATTATTAAACCGGTATCTGTCCCAACCGAAAAATCAAGCCCAAACCGTCCAATGATTCTGGCAATTTCGGCTTTTATTGGCCTTATTGCCGGGACTGTAATTGTTTTGGGCCGGGACTTTCTGGTACAGACGAGGGACAAATGGAGAGGTAAGAATCAACAGGTGAATAATCATTCCTGAAAATCGGGAATACATCCTCACGATCTTCAACTTAAGTTTGCGGTCATTCGTTCATGACTGTTTTATCCGAAACAAGGCGTTAAAATGGATCATGTTTTAAAGAAGAACTTCTCCTATTTATTTCTACTTCAGAACGTTAATTATATAATACCTCTTCTGCTCCTGCCCTATCTTACACGGACACTTGGTGCAGATAATTTTGGGAAAATCGCCTTTGCCCAAGCTTTTGTAACCTACTTTATATTATTGACCGATTTTGGGTTTAACACCTCGTCAACACAGGAAGTCGTCCGTGTACGGGATAATAAAACAGCCCTCAGCAAAGTATTCTGGTCGACTACAATAACCAAGTTACTTTTTGCGTTCACCAGCCTTCTTGTATTTGCAATGCTACTTATTGGCATTCCAAGACTGCACCAAATGAGTATATTATTAATAATTGCATTTGCCGGAGTACTCTCATCGGTTCTTTTCCCGGTCTGGCTGTTCCAGGGTCTCGAAAAGATGTCCTATATCACATGGTTCAACGTGATACCAAAAGTCCTGGTACTCGTTTTTACAATTCTATTCGTAAAGCTAAAGTCAGACTATATGCTGGCCTTGTTCATCCAAACGGCCGGAACATTAATATCTGCAATTGCTTGTTCCATTTTAATATTCAGTCAAAGAACTGTAAAATTCTATTCGCCGCACATGGCCGACATTCGGTCAACCATAGTTGAAGGGTGGCACGTCTTTGCTGCGGGTGTGGCCACTAACCTGTATACAACAACGAACACGGTTGTTTTGGGATTCTTTTCGAATGATGCAACAGTCGGTATTTTCTCGGCTTCCGAAAAAATTATCCGCGCGATCATTTCCCTGTTTTCATCTGTTTCGCAGGTTACCTTTCCCCGCATTAATACCTATTTCCAGGAATCAAAAGAGCGAGCGTTACTCTTTGGCACCAAGGTACTGAAGTATGCAGCTGTCACAACCTTTGCCGGAGGTGTTTTACTCTTTATATTTGCTCCGCTGATCGTAAAAATTCTATTCGGAATACCACAATATGCCGAAACCATTATCATATTAAGAATCAGTAGCTTTATTCCGTTTTTTTCCATCTGCAACGGAATCCTGGCAGTTAATATCTTAATTACTTTCGGATTAAAGCGATACCTGGTAAAAATAGTCGGAACAGGAGGTGTTTTTAGTTTGATGTTTATCGTACCGGCAGTTATTATCTTCCAGGCAAGGGGTGTTGCTGTAGTTGCAACATTAACAGAAATCCTTATCACAATATTGTTGCTTTATGTTTTCAGAAAACATCAGATTAAACTAAAGTTAATCTGATGGTATTACTTTTAACCGGAGCAATCGATATCGGAAGTTTTAATGTTCCGTCAACGACAATTATTGATGTCAACGAACGCCTGTCACAGTACATCGCCAGCATCGATTATGCGATTGAACATTATAAATCGATATCGGAAATTGTTTTTTGCGAGAACACTGATTATATTTTTGATTACTCATCACTTAAGGAGAAAGCACTTAAAAATGACAAGAAACTGGAAGTCATATATTTCAAAGGAGATTACTCCAGTATTCAACGACTTGGAAAAGGTTATGGTGAAGGAGAAATCATCGAATATGCGCTGAAAAAGAGTGAACTTATAAGGCAATGCGACGTATTCTATAAGCTCACAGGACGACTTGTGGTAAAGAACATGGATAAAATTGTGGCTGCAACCCAATCATTCAATAGTTTTATTTACTATCCAAAATCAATCTACAAAATTCCAAAAGATCATATTGAAACGTATTTCTATAAAGTCGATAAAAACCTGTATGTTAAATACCTGATCGATGCCCACCGGGATATTGATGAAACACAGTTCCGGTATCTTGAGCATCTTTTCTATGAACGCCTCTCAAAAATTGATCTTCAGTCATTTAAACTTGTACCACTTATTTCGGGTTTTTCGGGAACGTCGGGAAATTCCTACGAACCTAAAATGAAAGATTTGATTTTAGAAAAGATAAATTACCTAATCGGCGTTCACAACCTGAAAAAGACAAAATTTGAAAGGGTCATGACCAGTATACTTTCACTCCTTTTAAAAATCGGAAGGTTAATTTAAAAATGCAAAAAACTGATAACCAGGATATAAATATATTGAGCACCGGGAATCTGCCTTGGATAACCATCATAACCGTAGTTTTTAATGGTATTAAAACGATTGAACAGACAATTCTAAGTGTAATAAGACAACCTTACCAGAACAAAGAATACATCATAATTGACGGTGGCAGCACTGATGGTACAATTGATCTTATCAGAAAATACGAATCACATCTATCCTATTGGGTGAGCGAAAGCGACAGTGGAGTTTATGATGCAATGAACAAAGGGTTAGGGTATGCGAAAGGAGAACTGATCGGGATAATCAATTCTGACGACTGGTATGAAGAGAACATTTTCAGTTCTATCGCCAAAAAATATATCGAAACAGGATCCGATCATGTCATTTACGGCTTGCTCCGCATTTTCCAGGATGACGAGTTCTATTCTATGGTTGGCAATTCTATCCGCATTCTGCACGAGGATACAATTATGCATCCGACCTGTTTTATTCCAATGAAGTTTTATCGGACTTTTGGCACCTATAATTCCGACTACAAATATTCAGCTGATTACGATCTGATTTTAAGATATGTAGACAATGGAGTAAAATTTAGTTTTATCGAGAAACCAATTGCAAATTTCAGACGGGGTGGAATTTCCGCCTCTTCCAGTGCAGAAAAAGAGAAGTATAAGGTAAGGGTTAGACATCATTTAATATCAAAAACGGAATACATTCTTAGGATGATCCTGATTCAGACAGCTAGTTTCTTAAGAAGAACAAAGTAAAAAAAGATCACGAAATTCAAAGTGAGGTAAAATGATCAAATCCGGCTATGTTGGTTTCCTGATTTTTGTTAGCATGATGCTCATTTTTTTTGTTTTACCCGATCTTACAGGGTTACAAAAACCCTTCAGAATCCTTCTGGGTTTATCGTTTGCCGTCATCTATTTAGCCTTGTTGATTAAGAAAGAGATCAGTCGAAAGACACTCTGGCCTGTCGCAATCGGAGGGGTTCTGGTCGTTTCAATGTTTTACAGGGGAACCTTACAAGCCTCCTTCATTAACGCTTACCTTTGTTTATTTGGTCTTCTTGTCATTCCTCATCTTTTCTTTACGCTCACACCAATTCGCAAAACCAACCTGAATTACATTCATGTTCTTTGCATGATCTCATTTTTAACTCAGTTCATGGTTTTCTCCTCCCCCGATGGAAGACCTTCACTTGCTTATGAAATTAACTGGTCGGCAGCATATCTCTTACTCTTTTTCTTCCTTTCAGATATTCTGAACAATAAGCACGGGAAACTGCTTATCATTATACTTTCGCTGTTCACCCTTAGCAGGCTGCTTGTTTTCAGCATAATTCTGTATTATCTTATCCGGCATTTCAAAAAATATTTCAGGACGTGGATCGGGAAACATAGCGTGACTCGTATGGCAATCGCAAGCTATATTTTCATTACTTTCTTTTCGCTATGGTATGCGGCCAATGTAAAATCGAAAATTGTTTACGATAAGAGTATCAACCGGATTGCCACCATAAACGATGATTCAAATAAGTTGCGTTTCATAGCTAATACGTTGGTGATCGGAACCATCTATACAGCACCTCTTGATACAAAGGTACTTTTGGGATTTGGTCCTGTCTCAAATTTTATCAAAGCGACTGAAGGATCTCTGATCATGCCACATAATGAGCTATACGATGCAATTGTTCAGTTCGGGATTATCACAGTCATTTTCTTTTCATTGATTACACTTCCCGTCTTTAACAAAGTAACCTCGTACGAAAATATCGAATATTTTATCCCGATTTTATTTTATACGCTGATTCTCTGGGTCCGATTTCTGCTGGTGCCCAGTTTTGAAATGATTTTTATTCTATTTATGCTCAATATAATCAACGAAACAAGGCGATTGTCTGAAACCAATTCTATACAAAATGCACCTCGTTTTTCTGGTTTATGACATTCATTTCGGTGGAGGAGCAGAAAGAGTAACCGTTAATATGGCCAACCAACTGGTAGAAAACGACCATCAGGTTTCCATTCTCTCCTTGTCGTGTTTTAAGCCTTCGAATATTTTCAGTATCGACAACCGGGTGGCGGTAAAATATTTAGATTTTGATTTTGAAAACGGTTTTAATCTTACACAAAAAATAACGGCCCTTTTTAAGGTGAACAGCCATTTCAAGCAATACACCGATCAAACAATAGTTCTCGGTATGGGAACGTTTCCCAGTTTGATACTGGCGATGATCCCCCAAAAGAAGAACCTGAAAACAATTGGTTGCCAGCATAATTCCTATTCATTTGCCAAACATATCTGGTCATTCCTCCGGAAGCTTTCTTATCACCGGTTAAACGCAGTGATTTCGCTGACTGAACAGGATTTGCCGAAATTGAAAAACCTCAATACGAATAGTTTTGTAATCCCCAATTCAGTTTCTTTTTTTCCTGAACAACCGGCAAAATTAGAGAACAAGATAATTTTGGCAATTGGCAGAATGGATTACAACAAAGGGTATGATATTTTACTTGATGTCTTTTCTAAGCTGACCATCAAACATCCTGATTGGAGCCTACGGATAATAGGAAATGGCCCATTGAAAGAGAAGATTCTTTCACGCATTGAAACTTCAGGTCTGAAAGATCGAGTTGAGATTCTTTCGCCGACGGACAGGATAATTGGTCAATACCTTGATGCATCAATCTACCTGATGACTTCACGAGCAGAAGCATTACCGATGGTTTTACTTGAAGCGAAGGCTTGTGGTTTGCCAATTGTCAGTTTCAATTGCGAAACCGGTCCTTCAGATATTATAAACGACAATGCCGATGGCTATTTAATCGATTGTTTTGATGTTAATCGAATGGTAGAAAAAGTATCCGCCCTCTGTTCCGATACTGAATTAAGACGAAAATTCGGAACACGGGGTCGCGAAAATATTGAAAAATTCCTTCCTGAAATAATAGCTCAAAAATGGGAAAGGCTCTTCCAACAAATAAGTCAATAAGCAAACTGGTCTGCGAAATATTGAATGAAGAAAATATTAATTGATGGACGATTGTTGTCGGACAAACCCACCGGAATCAGCAGATATACCAAAGAGGTTATTAAGGCATTAATTGATAATTATAAACGGGAAAATGTTTTTGTTTTAGTGGATAAGGGATATACGAACAATTATGATTATAATATCATTACAACAAAACTAAAACCCTATAATCCATTCCACTTTATAATATTTTCATTATTTGTAGGCAGGCTTGACTTCCCGATCTACTATTCTCCGTTTTATTCAGGGCTATACTTTAAGGACAGAAAAAAGAAACAGGTAATAACGGTACACGACCTTATGTACCTTAGGATTACAAATTATTTTTCAGGTTCAAAAATCAGGAATTCGATTTATACTCTTCTTTTTAATTTCATCGTTAAGTCCAGCATCCGGTCCAGCAATCTGGTTGTCAGCGTTTCAAAAACGACAAAGGATGATTTGTTGAAGTATTTCAAAACAGATTCGGTTGTAATTGGAGAAGGTATCAACTTTTTTGATGAAAAACCATCATTGAAGTCAGATATTTTTGACCGGTTAAGAATCAGGAAAGAGAAGTATTTCCTGTATGTTGGTAATTTCAGGAGACAGAAAAATATACCATTTCTGATTGAAGCTTTTATCCGGAGCAATACTTCCTTTCAATTAGTACTTGTCGGAGATAATAAGTTTAAATCAGACCAAAATAAAAACATTATTTACCCGGGAGTACTTGAGGACCATGAAATTCAAACGCTTTACCGCAATTGTCTGGCTTTTGTAATGCCATCATTGTACGAAGGATTTGGTCTCCCGATTCTTGAAGCGTACAATGCAGGCGCGAGAATACTTTCCTCAAATCAGGGATCACTTGCTGAATTTCAGAATTTAGGTATTCATTACTTTTCGCCTTTTAATCAGGATGAATTAGTTCTTCTTTTACAGAATATTGAGAATTTCGAGAAACCAACTGAACAGGAAATAAGCAGGTCAAGAAAAACCTATTCCTGGAAAAATCAAACTGATAAAATTATTGATTCCATAGAATCATTGATAAGCAGGTAGTAAAGCGGCAAGAAAATTATTATGAATATTTCACCAGGAGAAAAATGAAGATATCTGCAAGCATTGTCTTATATAAAACTGATCCATTAGAACTAGAACATGTATATCAGTGCTTTATTCAATCTCAAATTAATTTTCAACTTTTATTAATTGACAATTCGCCGGACGACAGTCTTAGAAATGTTCTCGTAGACGATAAAGTTGAATATCACTTTACAGGCCACAATATCGGGTATGGCAGGGGTCACAATTTAGCAATTAAGGAAATCATCAATAATTCTGAATTTCACTTAGTTATAAATTCAGATATCTCTTTTTTACCAAATGTTATTGGTACATTGGTGACTTATATGAACCAACATGCCGAAGTAGGCCAGATGATGCCAAAAGTTCTTTCTCCTGAAGGAGAGACACAATACCTGTGCAAACTGATTCCAACCCCATTCGACCTGATATTCCGAAGATTTTTACCTCCTTCAGTGCTGAAAAAAAGAAAAGAAAGATTTCAGCTGATATTCACCGGATATGACAAAATAATGGAGGTTCCTTATTTGTCAGGGTGCTTCATGTTTTTAAGGACAGCGTCCATCAAGGAGGTTGGATTATTCGACGAGCGGTACTTTATGTATCCTGAAGATATCGATTTAACAAGGAGAATCAACGAAAAGTACAAAACGATTTACTTTCCTGATGTATTTATCATTCACAATCATGCAAAAGAATCGTATAAGAGGGGCGATATGCTCCTGATTCATGCAGCCAACATTATAAAATACTTCAATAAATGGGGATGGTTTTTTGATTTAAAAAGGGTAAAAACCAATCAAAAAATATTACGGAAATTAAACTATGAAAGATAATAAATTTCTTTATAAATGAAATATATAGCCATAGTGGGTGCAAGCGGATTTATCGGATCAAGACTGATAGATCTTTTAGGAACAGATAAATGCTGCAACATTGACAAAAACCCGAGTGAAAAATACAACGAGATTACAACAATACAGGACATCAGGGAAAAAAATCTTGAACATGTCCTTACTAAACAAATAGATACAGTAATATTGCTGGCTGCTGAACACCGAGATGATGTTTCACCCATTTCTTTGTATTATGACGTTAATGTGAATGGAACCCGCCATGTGCTTGACGGAATGGATATACAGGGAATAACCAACATTATCTTTATTAGTTCTGCCGCTGTTTACGGGCTCAACAGGAAAAATCCAAATGAATCATCTTCCCCCGACCCGACCAGCCATTATGGAAAAAGCAAATTGCAGGCAGAGAAAATCCTGAGGGAGTGGCAACAGAAAGATCCTGTTAACAAATCACTTACAATCATACGTCCATCAGTTGCATTTGGAGAGAAGAACCAGGGAAACGTCCATAACTTACTGAGACAAATTGCCTCCGGAAGGTTTCTGATGATCGGAAAGGGAGAAAACCGGAAATCGATGGCCTATGTCGGTAATGTTGCTGCATTTATCAAGTTCTGCCTCGAAACAGTAAAGCCTGGCGTGAGGATACTTAATTACACAGACCAACCAGACCTGACAATGAACGAACTTGTCCTCCAGGCAGAAGAGAGTCTCAACAGGAAGCTTCCTTCATTTCGCCTTCCATATTGGGTTGGGAAGACAGGTGGAATTTCCTTTGATCTTGTTTCATGGATAACAGGCAAAAAGTTTCCTATCAGCAGCATACGGATAAAAAAATTCTGCGCTACGACGCAAATTGATGCTTCACTGGCACATAGCATCGGTTTTGAAGCGCCTTTCACATTAGCAGTAGGCTTAGACCGCACACTCAAGAGCGAGTTTGGGGAAAAGGTTAGTAAAAAAAATGCTTCCATTGACAATTGATTATTTGATCTAAATAGTCTTAGAATTTGTTTAAAATTAGATTTTACGATCTCTTAAGGACGATGTCATTAGGTTAAGGAATTATGGTATTACCAACTTTGTGAAACCTGCAGCATTCTTCTTTTATTTATAGAATTTTGACTGAAGAATAGTATTTAGAAAATATTTAAGCAGCCTGTGAGCATACATCCTGAAATTTCAAAAAACCAATATCCATGATTGTTCTTCTGAATATTTCAGCCTGATTATCAACATTTTTCACATAACTCATAGATTCTTCAACTCTAAATTTTCAATATGAAAATCCGGAATAAACTACTTTTCTTATTCCTAATTAGCTTTTTAAGCTTTCCGATCCAATCTATTGGCCAATCGTTACCTATTGGAACTCCCGTTTTGGAAGATGCCTACCGGAGAGCCCAGCTATTAGGGCAGATTGACTCTACGATCTCATTTACCTCAAGACCCTTCTTCCCTGAAGCATCCCTTCAACTTAAAAACGGGTTTGACCCGTTGAATACGCTTGAAGGTGAAAAGTTTAACGGTAAACTCACCTTCCCGGTAAAATTTATTGAAGCTAAACTGCTTCCCGTTACCTGGCAGCAGCAGTTCAATACACATCATCCTTATAGTCTGAATGACGGTGAGATGATTCCGGCAAAAGGTTATCAGAGTATGTTCAGTGCCGGCGTATTTGTAAAAGCGGGACTACTGAGCATTCAGCTGCAACCGGAATATGTCTACGCAGAAAACCCTCAATTTGATGGTTTTCCCGCAGCACAAACCGACAGGATATGGGCCGGTTATCACAATTTTCACAACAGAATTGATCTCCCTGAACGATTTGGCGATAAACCCTATAACCGTTTGTTCTGGGGACAAAGCAGTATCCGGCTTACTGCCGGACCAGTTTCCTTGGGGTTATCCAACGAGAACCTTTGGTGGGGTCCCGGCATGCGCAATTCATTGTTAATGACCAATACATCAGGTGGCTTTGTTCATTATACATTGAATACCGTAAAACCAATTCGAACGCCAATCGGTTCATTCGAAGCACAGATCATAGCCGGACGGCTCGATGGCTCTGGTTTCTTTCCCGCTGATACCAACCGAACATGGAACGGTGGAAAGTTTTATCAACCAAAAAGAAAAGACTGGCGTTACCTGAATGGCATGGTCATTAGCTTTAGTCCAAAGTGGGTTCCGGGACTTTTTCTCGGGATTACACGAAGCTTTATGATTTACCACGAAGAGATGGGTACTTTCCCCGTTATCTCACCTACCAACAAAAAAAACAAAAATGGTGGTAACGAAATCCCGCAGGGAGGAGATCAATTGATGTCATCCTTTATCCGGTGGGTATTACCAAAGGAACATGCCGAGATTTATTTCGAATACGGGCGCGAAGATCACTCGTATAATTTAAGGGATTTTATCCTTGAGCCTGATTATGCCAGGGCATACATTTTCGGATTCAGAAAGTTATTTCCGCTGACTGCTTTTTCTGGTCAATACATTCAGTTCAATCTTGAGGTGACCCAACTCGAACAGAACCGTACAAATGCACAACGTGCTGCCATCTACTTTTATGCCGATCCGGATATCAACAATGGTCACGGTTATACGAACAGGGGGCAACTGCTTGGTGCCGGAATTGGTCCGGGCAGCGACATGCAATCGTTTAGCATTAGCTGGATAAAATCGTTAAAAATGATCAGCTTGCAATTTGAGCGATATGTTCACAATAACGATCTGCACTACAATGACATAAAAAATATCAGGGGAAACTGGGTTGATATCGGAGCAGCTTTAATAATTGAGTGGGACTACAAAAACCTGCTCTTCACCGCCAAAAACGAGATCGTCAGATCGATGAATTACGAACAATTTTATAACCCTGATCCACTCGATACAGACTTTTGGGCGCCGAGCAAGGATATTTATAATTTTCAGACAAAAATTGGTATTACTTATAGGTTTTAAGTTGACTTATCTTTTATGCCTTAGTCTGTGGGGAAAAGAACAATATTAAAAAACCGCTGTTAAAACCATCGTGTAATTTAATTAGGCTTTTGATTTTCAACCTAATCCCCTCATTTCACACTATTAATGTAAGTTAACTTGATCTATATTAAGGTTACTATTTAAAAATAAGGCTTTAATAATTTTTTATTTTTACAATTGTCTTTTACTCTCAACAATATATATACCCGGTCTTGAATCGATTCTCCATAAAAAAATCACAATACTCAAAAATAGTCTTCCTGGTAATACTTTGTTTTACAGCGGAACTATCAAAAGGACAATCGATCCCCGTGGGGACACCTGTTTTAGAGGATTATTACAGGAGAGCACAATTAATGGGACAACTCGATTCCTCGGTGTCATTTACCACGAGACCCTTCTTCCCGGCTGAGACCCTAAGGTTAAATAATGCATTCGACCCTGAACAAACATTTGACAAGGAGCAGAAATCAAAGTTTGACGGAATCTATCGATTTGGAGGGAAGAAAGGGTTAATACAGCTTTTACCCGTTACTTTGCAGCAGCAGTTCAACACCCACCATCCTTATAGTCTGAACGATGGAGCAATGATACCTGCCAGAGGTTACCAGACCATCGTAAGCGGTGGTATTTATGCTAAATTTGGGCCGTTGAGCATTCAATTGCGTCCTGAAGTTGTCTTTGCTGAAAACAAACCTTTTAAAACCTTCACAGAAGGTAAATCAGATCAGGCAATAGGTGCTTATTATAGCTTCAAAAACATCATCGATCTACCTGAATACTTCCCCGAAAAACCTTATAAAAAAGCATTCTGGGGACAGAGCAGTATTCGCCTGACAGCCGGTCCTGTATCAGCGGGAATCTCATCCGAAAATCTGTGGTGGGGACCGGGGATGCGCAATTCATTGCTGATGACCAACAACGCTGCCGGGTTTAACCACTTTACGCTGAATACGGTCAAACCGATCAGAACACCGATCGGTTCTTTTGAAGGACAAATCATAGGTGGCCGTTTAGAACCTTCCGGTTTCTTTGGTGCGGATACCAACCTTGTCGTAAATGGGGCAAAACTTTACCGGTCTAAACGGGACGACTGGCGATACCTGAGCGGAATGGTTTTTACCTACCAGCCCCAATGGGTTCCCGGGCTCTTTCTGGGTCTTACCCGAAGTTTTATGACCTATCACGAAGATTTGGGAAACCGTTTGATGGACTACTTTCCGATTTTTTCAGCTCTGGAAAAGAAAAGCAATTATGGTGAAGGGGAAAGTAAGGTTGCCGGTGACCAACGGGCATCCGTTTTTATCCGTTGGCTTTTACTAAAAGAACATGCGGAGCTCTATTTCGAATACGGCCGTGAGGATCATGCATACGATTTGCGTGATTTGACCCTTGAACCAGATCACACGCGAGCCTATATCGTGGGATTCAAAAAACTTTTCCCCTTAAATGTATTTACAGGCAAATATATCCAGGTAAATATTGAACTGACCCAACTGGAAACAAATATGACTAATTATATGAGAGCAGCAACATATGTATGGTATGCTCACATCGCCGGAATTTATCATGGCTATACGAATGAAGGACAAATCATCGGAGCCGGAATTGGTCCGGGCAGCAACCTGCAAACCGCTACGCTCACCTGGGGGAAAGGGTTAAAAAGTATTGGGATCCAGGTAGAACGATATGTCCATAACAACGATCTTTTTTACTTAGCGATTAAGGATATCCGGGCACATTGGGTGGATATTAATGTTGCAGCCCTCGGAGAATGGAATTACAACAACCTGCTTTTCTCAGCCAAACTCGAAATTATCCGGTCACTTAATTACGAATACAATTACGAACAGGTTCCAGTTGACCGTTCACAATATTGGATACCGGGACGTGACCTTTATAATTTTCAGGCAAATATTGGGGTAAGTTATCGGTTTTGAGCGTACAAAAAATTGAATACCATGACCCTGAAAGGGTCAAATATGAATAACCCCGGGTAAATGACCGAAGGGAATGCCACCCGGGGTTAACAATACAAAACGGATAATGGCGCATCTGCAACGCTTCAGAAAAAGTCCGATGATCTATCCGCCCTATATTCCAATATCAGATATAATTACAGAATTGCCTCGAAGACACCAAGGCACCAAGTTTCACAAAGCATTGATCATCTGGATTTAAAAACTTTGAGTGTCATGACCCTGAAAGGGTCAAATATGAATAACCCCGGGTAAATGACCGAAGGTAATGCCACCCGGGGCAGACAATGCAAAACGGATAATGGCGCATCTGCTACTGATCAGAAAAATCCGTTGATCTATGCGCCCTCTATTCCAATATCAGATATAATTACAGAATTGCCTCGAAGACACCAAGGCACCAAGTTTCACAAAGCATTGATCATCTGGATTTA
>JAAFHB010000002.1 GCA_010906965.1 Mariniphaga sp.
TTACGAACAAGTCATCACCAACCAGCTGGCATTTGTCCCCGATTTTCTTGGTGAGCATAACCCAACCTTCCCAGTCGTTCTGGTCGAAACCATCTTCAACAGAATCAATCGGAAATCTGGCAACCAGGTCGGCAAGGAACTCAACCTGCTGTTCGCGGGTACGTTTAGCTCCGTTTGCGCCTTCGAATTTAGCGTAGTTATAAATACCGTTTTCATAGAATTCGGAAGCAGCACAATCCAGTCCGATTGATACATCACCGCCATCTTCGGCACGACCTGGTTTGTATCCGGCTTTCTTAATTGCATCGATGATACTGTTCAAAGCATCTTCAGTTCCGTCGAGTTTAGGTGCAAATCCACCTTCATCACCAACCGCTGTACTTAAATTGCGGTCATGAAGTACTTTTTTAAGGCTGTGGAATACTTCGGCACCCATACGAAGTCCTTCGCGGAACGAGGTTGCTCCGATCGGGCGAATCATAAATTCCTGGAATGCAATTGGGGCGTCGGAGTGTGATCCGCCATTGATGATGTTCATCATCGGAACAGGCAATGTTTTAGCATTTGTTCCCCCGATGTAGCGATAAAGTGGCATATCGAGATAAGCCGCAGCAGCTTTGGCAACTGCCAGCGATACACCTAAAATGGCGTTAGCACCAAGATTTGATTTTGTTTTCGTGCCATCAAGTTCGATCAGCTTGCGATCGAGTGCAACCTGATTAAGCGCACTCATTCCAACGACCTCTTCTGCAATCGTCGTATTAATATTTTCAACTGCTTTGAGCACACCTTTGCCAAGGTAACGCTTTTTATCGCCGTCGCGAAGTTCAAGTGCTTCGTTTTCGCCGGTTGATGCACCCGATGGTACAGCGGCACGTCCTATGATTCCACTTTCAAGTGTCACTTCAACCTCAACGGTTGGGTTCCCGCGAGAATCGAGAATTTCTCTTCCGATTACTTTGTAGATTAACATTGTTTTTTGGTATTAAATTGTAATAAAAATTAATGTTGCTGTCGTAATAACAGTTTGATACAAAAAATAGTTTTGAAATCGTTAAACCATACAAATATAAACATTCCGGAAATCATAAACTTGTCAAACTCCGGAAAGGCTGTTAAAAAGTGGTTAAATCTTAGAGGCGATGTGAAATAATCAGCATGAAAAACCCCGGAAGAATTCCAGGGTTTTTCATGCTGATTATTTGGAACGAACATCGAACATCAAATTCCATCTTCGTTAGAGGACGATATTTTACATCTTATTCTTTTCAAGTTTCTTTTGAATTTTTTTGATGGCCGTTTCAATCGGCTTTTCAGGTTCAATTACATTGTATTCTCCCCAAAACTCACGATCTGCAAATCCTGAAATCTCATCGGTCATCACAACACTGGTTTTCATTCGATCGGCCATTTTCACCGGTTTATCAGCTGTCTTTTCCCAGTCAGTAACTGCCATTTCGATAGTTGATTCATAAACAGTATTGAACAACCGTTTATTCCAATCTACCTTGAAAGTAATCTGGCCTCTTGAATAGCCATAGTACCATTTGCCGTCTTTTTCGCGGTAATCGATGTGGTAGGCGGCCATTGTAGGATAAACTTTGGCACCAGCTGGTTTCTTTTTGATAAACATATCGCTGACCAACATTTTGTTTTCGACATTAAGGTTGAATGTGGCGCTTGTAATAGCCAGACTTTCAGTATCAATAAATAGTTTTCCAAAATAGAGCGGTTCCGCAATGTGTGAACGTTGTTTGAACGACAGGACGTAAATCAGACGATCGTTAATCTTCGTAATGTTTTCGAGGCTGAACTCATAATTACCGATCATATCTTCCGTAAAAATCATTTCAGGATTCTTCATAATATCAAGATACAAAGTTGTATATGGCCCTCCCTGAAGTTTAAATGTCAATGTGTCCAATTTGGTGTAATCGGTGCTTTTCCTGGCTTTGAAGAGTTGAGCAACATCACTTCGCGACGACATGTAAGGCTGTTTATGTATTTCGACAACTGCTTCAGAAAGTGACACATAAGTCCTTTTCTTTTTGATTGTTTCACGATAGAAGGCAGACATTAAGGTTTGATCATTGAAATAGTTCTCTGCCCTCTTATTCATCACTGCACGGATCAGCAACTCGGGATCTTTTGGAAAAACGCGGACCTCATTTAAGGTAATAACCAACAATTCAAGTTCGATCTTTGTTTTTTCGGGTTTAAATTCCGAAAGATTCATATTTTTGTTTTTGTACCCAATAAACGATACCGTTACTTTTCCTTCCGTCAGATTTTTAGGAACTTTAAGCGAAAATTCACCTTCTGAATTTGTGACAGTTGCTACATTCGTTCCATTCAATGTTAATGCAGCAAAAGCAAGAGGTGATCGTGACTCCTGATCTGTTACCGATCCTTTATACTGGACGTACGTCAGCGTATCGGGCTGGTTTGACTTTGGGATAGCCGGAGAAGCAAGCGCTGCTCTTGAAAATCCCATTACAATCAAAATAATAGCTGCTATTATTGTTGATCTTTTAACGAAGAAGAAAGTTTGTGTTTTCATGGCTTAAATTTTAAAAAATTGAACTTTATACTCATGAGACAGCCAGTCGTTAAAACACCCTTATACAGGAACCCTCTTTTTTAAATAAATGTGGTCAAACATTTAGAATCAGGTTTATTAAACTGCACAAAGACCAAATATTCAGAGATTTTAATTATTTTGGCAGTGAAATCTGAGTAAGGTTTTTTTAATTGATAAAATTGTGAAGCGAAAGATAATTATTGCACTTTTAATGGCATTTTCACTTTTTGGCCATGCAGAAGGATCATCAAAAAGGCCAAAAATTGGCCTGGTTCTTTCAGGTGGAGGCGCCAAAGGATTTGCTCACGTTGGTGCGCTTAAGGTGATTGAGGAGGCTGGAATACCGGTTGATTTTATTACCGGAACTAGTGTCGGCAGTATTGTGGGTGGACTTTATGCCGTTGGTTACGATGCGACCATGCTTGAAAATATCATCCAAAGCCAGAATTGGCAGGAGCTATTAAGCAACAGTTTTAAAAGGGAATATACCCCTGCAATTATCAAAGAGGAGCAATCACGCTATCTTATTTCACTTCCAATAGAAACACGAAAAATCAGTATTCCAATCGGTTTGCTCAACGGACAGAATGTAATGGAATTTTTCACCTATCTTACCTATGGCTACCATGATGTAATAGATTTTTCGAAGTTGCCAATTCCATTTGAGTGTATTGCGGCCGATATATCTACGGGCGAAGAGGTCGTTCTAAAAAAAGGATGCCTTCCCAAAGCAATCAGGGCAAGTATGGCAGTACCGGCAGCTATTGCAGCTTGCGAGATCGATGGACGGATGCTTGTTGACGGCGGAATTGTGAATAATTTTCCGGTCGATCGTTGTCGCGAAATGGGGGCAGATATTATCATTGGCATTGATATACAGGACGAATTATTGACAAAAGATAAAATCAAATCCATTCCTGATGTGATTTCCCAGTTAACCAGCCTGATGTCGATCGAGCGGAGTGAAAAGAATCGTAAGAATGTCGATATTTTAATAAAACCCGATATATCAGGATATTCTGCTTCAAGCTTTGATACCGAATCGGCAATCGCTTTGATGAAACGTGGAGAGGAGGCTGCCCGGAAAATATTGCCTCAACTCATCAGGATGCGCGATTCGCTTGGCATTGTACCCGTAGTAAAAAAGACGCGGGAGTTGCCTGATGAAAACGTAATTGTTAATGTAAGTAAGATAGAAGTTGAAGGAACCGAAAAAACGAATATCGTTTCTTTTTTGGGCAAAATGGGAATTGGAAAAGACAAGAAGGTTACCTTAGCACATATACGTCAGAGTGTTTCAAGAATTTATGCTGCCGGAAATTACGAAAGAGTTGATTTCAGAATATCGGGCGATGCTCAAAAAACAATCTACATAATTGTGAAAGAAAGTTCAACACAACGGTTAAATATTGGTTTGCATTACGATACAGATCTTAAAGCTTCAGCGCTTATCAATACAACGGTCTACAGCGACCGCATCAGCGGTTCGAATATCTCACTTGATGCAAAGTTGTCGTCATTTCCGATGTTTTCAGCAAGGTATTCGCTCGACAGAGGTTGGAAGCCCGGCTTTACCGGAGCAGGTTCATTTACCGCCGACAGAATATGGGGATACGAAAATGGTCGAAAGACATCCGAAATAAATGTTCAGCTGATCAATTTCCAGGTAGCCACCCAAGCTGTTATCTCCGATGCATTTAGAATCTCAATTGGCGCTTCCCTCGAACATTTTCGATTTGGTACAATTATTGGCACACAAGACTATGCAGCGTTGAAGAATGAAATTTTTTATAATTACTTTGCAAAGTTTAAGCTTGATGAATTAGATCATCCTTATTTTCCAACAAATGGTTGGGCAATGGATGGAATCTTTAAACTTGTTACGGACAATGGCTGGACTTACACCGGAAAGTCGCCGGTAGTAATGACGGGGCTCACGTTTAAAGGAGCGAAACGGATTTCAGATCGACTGACACTCCTCCCGGCGTTTTTCTCACAATTTACACTTGCAACAACCGCCCCGGTATATTATAAATCATATATTGGTGGTTATCAACGAACTAATTATTTTGGCGTTTACATCCCTTTTGCCGGATTAAGAAGGATGGAACTGGTAGCAGATAATGTGGTATTGGCGCGTTTAGACCTTCGTTTGCGGTTGTGGCAAAAAGTTTTTGTTTCTGTAAACCCGAACATCGGATTGTATGGTAACAATACCGCCCCATTTATTGAAGGAAATTTTATGGTAGGTGGAGGTTTTTCTATTGCATACGATAGTATGGTGGGACCAATTGAGTTTAATGTAAGTAGTTCAAATATAAACAATAAAGTAACTGCGTTTTTCTCTTTAGGATACTGCTTTTAAGGGAAGCGAAGAGAATGCATCGTGAAAAAAGAGAAAATGAGACCGTATAAAAACGCACACAGATGTTATAGAATTGGAATGAAGCATTTATTACTTTCGATATTGGGATGCGTCTTCTTCCAGACAATTTTTGCTCAATCCAGATTAGGACTTAAAGGCAAAGCACTACAAAATGCAGGTTATTCCGCTTATGTTATTGATGCAGTGAATGGCAACGTTTTATACAAGACTTCTCAGGTAAGTCTGGTTCCTGCCTCAGTAATGAAAATTGTTACCACAGCCACAGCATTAGAAATTTTAGGAGCCGATTTTGCATTCCATACGCAATTAGGTATTTCAGGCAAAGTGAATACAGAGACCGGTTTATTGGCTGGAAATCTCATTTTCAAAGGTGGTTGCGACCCTGCATTCTACTCCGAATATTTTCCCGAGCATTACAGGGGAACCTATGAAGCTTGGGCAGAAGCCCTTTCAAAAGCCGGGGTAAAAAGAATTCAGGGCGATTTTATCGTCGATTTGTCTCAAATGAGCGGCTCATCCATACCCGGCGGCTGGTTATGGGAAGATATTGGGAACTACTATGGCGCAGGCGTTTCGGCACTCACTTATTCCGATAACTACTACAAAATTCATTTTTCCTCCCCTTCGGAGTCTGGCAAACCGGTAACTATTAATAGAACAGATCCGCAGATCGACAGTTTAAACCTCACGAACAAGGTTGTTTCTTCCGAAGTAAACCGTGATCTGGCATTTATTTACGGTGCTCCCGGCTCTTTTTCTCAACTCGTTGAAGGATCAATTCCGGGCGGTCGTTCCGATTTTGTTGTGAAAGCCTCAATGCCCGATCCTGCCCGAATTGCAGCAAATGAATTCATTAAGATATTGAAATATAACAAAATAGACATATCTGGGAAAGTCCTATTTGTCAATTCCCCAAAAAATGAACCGTTTACACTGATCGCAGAAAAAATGTCACCTCCACTTCATGATCTGATCGTCCCGCTTAATAAGGAGAGCATCAATCTGTTTGCCGAACATTTGCTGCGCGAAATTGGACGTGCCCGAAAAGGGTCTTCTTCATTGGATAAAAGTATTGAAGCAATTAATGAATTTTGGATTGAAAAGGGTGTTTTTCTAAACGGGTATTACCCAACTGATGGAAGCGGTCTTTCGCGTTCGAATGGAATTTGTCCGCGCACATTGGTAGAAGTACTTCGCCATATGTATCTTAGCCCAAATCGTGAAAATTTTATCAACTCGCTCCCAGTAGCCGGGCAAAGCGGAACACTTCAATCGGCTTTTAAAGGGTCGAGACTTGAAAATAACCTAAGGGCGAAAACCGGTTCAATGACAAGGGTCAGAAGTATGGCCGGAATTTTCACTAATCAAAAAGGTAAAAAGGTGATATTCTCAATTATCACAAATAATTTTGATGGAACACAAGCTTTGGCCGGACATTCAATTGAAGATTTTCTGAATGTAATTTATTTGATGGATTCAACCCCAGTTAAAAAACAAGTAGCTCATTGAATTTTATTAAAACATTTGGTCATTTTCTTTTAAAATTCTCAAATATTACCAAAATCGCCATTAAAATATCGAATTGCATTAATTAATTGTAAATTGCTTACGATTTTATTTTGAGATGAAAGTTTTATTAGTAGTTTTGCCCCGAAGTTTATTGAAAAGCATTAGCCGGAAAATTTGGTTAAACAAAAACAAAAGTTCAATTGTTGTTTTATTAGATTTGTATTTTTAGAAATTATGAAGAATTTAAATTTATATAGCCTTCTACTCGTGGTCATTCTTATTCTCGTCGATAACGGGTGAGGAGGGTTATATATTGTATGATAAAACATATAAGAGCCTTTCTCGAAATGAGAAAGGCTTTTTTTTAAACAAAACTTTGCCATCATGAAAAATATACTTAGGAGCAATACAACAACAATGGGCCGCAGGATGGCTGGTGCACGTAGCTTATGGAGAGCAAATGGCATGAAGGAGGAGCAATTTGGTAAACCTTTAATTGCGGTGGTTAACTCCTTTACCCAATTTGTTCCCGGACACGCTCATCTTCATGAGATTGGGCAAATGGTGAAAAAACTGATTGAAGATGAAGGGTGTTTTGCCGCAGAGTTTAATACAATCGCAATTGACGACGGTATTGCAATGGGACACGACGGAATGTTATACTCGCTCCCTTCGCGCGACCTGATAGCCGATAGTGTTGAGTACATGATCAATGCGCACAAGGCAGATGCCATGATCTGCATCTCGAATTGCGATAAGATAACACCCGGAATGCTGATGGCAGCCATGAGACTGAATATTCCATGCATCTTTGTTTCAGGTGGTCCGATGGAAGCTGGTGTGGTTGCCGATAAAAAATACGACCTGGTCGATGCGATGGTAATGGCAGCCGATCCCTCGGTTGACGAAAAATTACTTTCAGAAGTTGAGCAAAAAGCCTGTCCCACATGCGGTTCCTGTTCGGGAATGTTCACCGCTAATTCGATGAACTGTTTAACAGAGGCCTTAGGTCTTTCACTTCCTGGTAACGGCACAATCGTTGCAACGCATTTAAACCGTAAGAAACTGTTCGAAAAAGCGGCCAAACGGTTGGTAGAAATCACCTGGGATTATTACCGTGATGGAAATGAAAAAGTTTTGCCGCGAAACATCGCGTCGCGCGAAGCATTTATGAACGCCATGACGCTCGATATCGCAATGGGTGGATCGACCAATACTGTATTGCATTTATTGGCAGTTGCCCACGAAGCCGAAGTCAATTTTACGATGCAGGACATCGACGCACTTTCGCGAAAAGTTCCATGCATTTGTAAAGTGTCGCCTAATTCGCATTACCATATTCAGGATGTTAACCGTGCCGGTGGCATCATGGGAATTCTGGGGGAACTCGAAAAAGGAGGATTATTAAATACTTCAGTTTCACGTGTCACCGATGGAACTTTGGGTGCTGCCATTAACAAATGGGATATCCAAAGAACTTCATCCGACGTTGATGCCCGGAAACTGTATACTTCTGCTCCCGGAAATATTGGCCGGAACCTGACATTGGGTTCGCAGGATACCTATTATTCTGAATTAGATGTTGACCGGAAGCGAGGGTGCATCCGCGATGTAGAAAATGCCTATATGAAAGAGGGTGGTTTGGCGATTCTTTATGGAAATATTGCCGTTGATGGATGTATTGTAAAAACGGCTGGTGTCGATCCATCTGTTTTCCATTTTAATGGTGTTGCCCGGGTTTATGAATCACAGGACGACGCATGTGAAGGTATTTTGAAACGTGAGGTGATTCCCGGTGAAGTAGTGATCATCCGTTACGAAGGTCCCAAAGGTGGTCCGGGCATGCAGGAGATGCTTTACCCAACTTCTTATCTGAAAGCATCTAAGCTTGACAAAGTTTGTGCATTACTAACCGACGGACGATTTTCGGGTGGAACTTCAGGACTCTCGATCGGCCACGTATCACCCGAAGCTGCTGCCGGAGGAGCAATTGCGCTTGTAAAAGATGGTGACCGAATTGAGATCGATATACCGCAACGCAGAATTGAATTGATGATTTCTAATGAGGAATTTGAAATCCGGAAAAAAGCACAGGATGCACGTGGGAAGATGGCTTATCAACCCGAAAAAAGAACAAGAATTATCAGCAAAGCACTAAAAGCATATGCAAGCCTTGTTGCCTCGGCAGACAAGGGAGCGGTAAGAGTTATTGAATAATTTAAAATCAACTAGTTATGACATCCATATCAAACGACAATATTCTTGATCAGGAGCCGGAAGAAATCACGGGCTCCGAAGCGGTTTGCCGCTCACTGATTGCCGAAGGTGTTGATACAATCTTTGGATATCCGGGTGGTGCCATTATGCCGGTTTATGATGCGTTACACGATCACCATCATCACCTTAAACATGTTCTTACGCGCCATGAGCAGGGAGCCGTTCATGCAGCGCAGGGTTATGCACGCGTTTCAGGCAAAGTAGGGGTTTGTCTGGCGACTTCGGGTCCGGGTGCAACAAATTTAATAACAGGCATTGCCGATGCACTTATTGATTCCACGCCACTCGTTTGTATTACCGGGCAAGTTACTTCCGGGTTATTGGGTACCGACGCATTTCAGGAATCGGATGTGATTGGCATTACAATGCCGGTCACCAAGTGGAATTATCAGATTACCAGTGCAGAAGAGATTCCGGAAGCGATATCGCGCGCATTTTATATTGCGGCAAGTGGCCGTCCGGGTCCGGTGGTATTAGACATTACGAAGGATGCACAGTTTGCGAAAGTCAAATATTCCTACTCAAAATGCATTAAAATCCGTTCGTATGTTCCCGAATATCCTGCTGACAAATTGCTGATAAAGAAAGCTGCCGATTTAATTAACAATGCAAAAAAACCTTTTTTGCTTTACGGTCAGGGTGTGATGTTATCTGGAGGTGAGAAAGAACTCGTCAGTTTTATTGAAAAAACCGGAATCCCTGCCGCTGGAACTTTGCTGGGATTATCAGCAATTCCTACCGATCATCCTTTAAATATGGGAATGCTGGGAATGCATGGAAACTACGGACCAAATATTAAAACCAACGAATGTGATGTTTTAATTGCTGTTGGAATGCGATTCGACGACCGGGTCACAGGTAGCACATCAACTTATGCAAAACAAGCCAAAGTAATTCATATTGAGATCGATCCGGCAGAAATTGATAAAAATGTCAAAACAGAAGTAGCACTGATTGGAGATGCAAAACATACTTTAAGATTGCTTTCGAAGTTAGCTAACGAAAAGCAGCACCCGGAATGGATTGCAGAGTTTGAGGATGCTGAAAATATTGAAAAACAAAAGGTTATAAATAATGACCTTGCACCGAAAAAACCAGGACTGACAATGGCCGAAGTGGTTCGGATGGTTTCGGACCTCACGGATAATAGAGCCATTGTAATCACAGATGTTGGACAAAACCAAATGGCGGCTGCCCGTTATTCAAAATTTGTCGATTCACGCAGTTGGGTAACATCCGGTGGATTAGGAACTATGGGTTTTGGATTACCTGCAGCGATGGGCGCGAAATTCGGTGCTCCCGATCGCGAAGTCGTGGTCTTTACAGGCGACGGTGGAATGCAGATGACTATCCAAGAATTGGGTACGATTGCCCAGGAAAAACTGGCTGTTAAAATTGTGATTCTGAATAATCATTTCCTTGGAATGGTGAGGCAATGGCAAGAACTGTTCTTCGAAAAACGTTACTCTTTCACCGAAATCCTAAGTCCGGATTTTGTAAAAGTAGCTGATGCTTATGGCATTCCAGGCTGTGCAGTACATAGCCGGAACGAACTCGAAGGTGCGATGAAGAAAATGATTGATCACGACGGGCCTTATTTGCTCGAAGTGATGATTGAAAAAGAAGACAATATCTTTCCGATGGTTCCAGCCGGAAAATCGGTTTCGCAAATTATTCTTAGTGCAGACGAACTGAATTAAAATCAATAAGATGAAACAGGAATATATCATAACAGCCTACAGCGAAAATCACATTGGTTTGCTGAACCGGATAACCATCATTTTTACACGGCGCAAAGTAAATATCGAAAGCCTCACAGTCTCCGAATCTGCACTGCAAGGGATCAGCAAATTTACGATTGTTGTCAACGAAGAGAAAGAGAAGGTGGTCAATATTGTCAAGCAGATCGACAAGCAGATTGAGGTGTTGAAAGCTTTCTATTACACCAATGATGAGATGATTTTCCAGGAAATCGCCCTCTATAAAGTTCCAACTACTGCATTGATGGAGAGCGATCAGATCGAAAAACTGATTAGAAAGCACAATGCCCGGATATTGGAGATCACGCACGAATATACTGTAATCGAAAAGACGGGTCATAAAGAAGAAACACAGGAACTTTTCGAAGGATTGAACTCTTTCGGCGTTTTACAGTTTATACGATCGGGAAGAGTGGCAATTACCCGCTCCCCAATCGAAAAATTATCGGTATTTCTGAAAGAACGGGATTCTCTTTTCGAAAAACTGGAAGCAAAGAAAAAAGTATAATCGCCTGAAATTTTTAAATAAAAATAATAGTTATGGATAATAATCGCGTATATATTTTCGACACAACACTGCGTGATGGCGAGCAGGTTCCTGGATGTCAACTGAATACAATCGAGAAGGTTGAAGTTGCCAAAGTTCTTGAGCAATTGGGTGTTGATGTTATCGAAGCAGGATTTCCAATCTCAAGCCCCGGTGATTTTAAATCGGTTGTCGAAATCTCGAAAGCGGTAACATGGCCGACAATCTGCGCGCTTACCCGTGCAGTCGAAAAAGATATTGATGTAGCTGCCGAATCGCTGAAATACGCCAAACATGGCCGTATTCATACTGGGATCGGCACCTCACCCTATCATATCCAGTACAAACTGAATTCGAATCCCGACGAAATTCTTGCGAGAGCTGTTGCCGCTGTAAAATATGCAAAAAAATATGTCGAGGATGTTGAGTTCTATGCCGAAGATGCGGGTCGTTCCGATAATGTTTACCTGGCAAGGGTCATCGAGGCGGTCATCAAAGCGGGTGCAACGGTTGTAAATATTCCGGATACAACAGGATATTGTTTGCCCAGCGAATTTGGAGAGAAGATCAAATTCCTGATCGACAATGTTCCGAATATCCACAAAGCGATCATTTCCACGCACTGCCACAACGATTTGGGGATGGCGACTGCCAACTCAATTGCCGGTGTGATGAATGGCGCACGCCAGGTAGAAGTGACAATTAACGGAATTGGTGAACGTGCTGGAAATACAGCACTTGAAGAAGTGGTAATGATCCTCCGTTCCCACAAAGAGTTGAATCTTTATACGAATGTCAACTCAAAAAATATTTACAAGACAAGTCGCCTGATTTCAAGTCTGATGAATATGCCGGTTCAACCCAATAAAGCCATTGTGGGAAGAAATGCATTCTCTCATTCAAGTGGTATCCATCAGGATGGCGTTTTGAAAAACCGTGAAAACTACGAAATCATCGATCCTGTTGAAGTTGGTATCAGCGAATCTTCGATTGTTCTGACTGCGAGAAGTGGCCGCGCCGCATTAAAGCACCGGCTTGATTTACTTGGAATCACACTTGAAAAAGAAAAGCTTGACGAAGTTTACGAGGAATTCCTGCTGTTGGCCGATAAGAAGAAAGACATAAAAGAAGACGATCTGCTGATGCTTGTGGGCGAGAAGGTAAAAAGCGAGCACCGCATTAAACTCGACTTTCTGCAAGTGGTCACCGGGAAGAACATGGTTCCGATGGCAACAATCAGGCTCGATATTGCTGGTGAAAAATTCACAGCCACAGAGTCTGGAAATGGGCCGGTTGATGCAGCCATCAAAGCGGTGAAATGTATTATTCACCGGAAAGTTACGTTACAGGAGTTTTTGATCCAGGCCATTAATAAAGGAAGCGACGACATTGGTAAAGTTCATATGCAGGTTGAGTACGATGAGAACATCTACAACGGGTTTGGCGCAAATACCGATATTATAACTGCTTCAGTTGAGGCTTTTATCGATGCTATTAATAAGATCGGAAACGCAGAAATAGCTGCTGCTAAATGAACAATTGCCAATTTTGAATTGTAATAATTCAGTAATAAAAAAAATATGATTTTGGAACCAAAAACGCTTTTTGATAAAATCTGGGACGCCCATGTGGTTAAACAAGTAAAAGACGGCCCCGATGTATTGTACATCGACAGGCACTTTATTCATGAAGTCACAAGTCCTGTTGCTTTTTTAGGTTTGGAAAAACGGGGAATGAAAGTATACAGTCCGCAAAATACAATTGCAACTCCCGACCATAATGTTCCCACCATCGATCAGCACCTTCCTATTAAAGAAGAACTTTCGAGAATTCAGGTACAGGCACTTAAAGATAACTGTGCCAAAAACGGCATTAAACTTTACGGTCTCGATCATCAGTATCATGGAATCGTCCATATTATCGGGCCGGAGTTGGGGATTACACAACCTGGAATGACGATTGTTTGCGGCGACAGCCACACCTCCACGCACGGCGCTTTCGGCAGCATCGCTTTCGGAATCGGAACAAGTGAGGTTGAGATGGTTTTTGCAAGTCAGTGTATCCTTCAGCCAAAGCCTAAAAAAATGAGGATCAGCGTTGAAGGGAAATTGCAAAAGGATGTCACTGCAAAAGATATTGCGCTTTACGTAATTTCAAAAATCTCAACTTCCGGTGGTACTGGTCACTTCATCGAATTTGCCGGTTCTGCAATACAGAGCTTGTCAATGGAAGGTCGAATGACATTGTGCAACATGAGTATCGAATGTGGCGCCCGCGGCGGGATGATTGCTCCGGATGAAGCAACTTTCGAATACATCAAAGGACGCGAATTTGCACCGAAAGGTGAAGATTGGAACAAAAAACTGGCTCTTTGGAAACAATTAAAATCTGATGACAAGGCTGTTTTTGATACTGAATATCAGTATGATGCTTCAGATATTGAACCCATGATCACCTATGGCACAAATCCAGGAATGGGAATTGGGGTCAGTGGAAATATCCCGACTGGTGAAAACCTGACAGGCTCCGACCGTATTACTTTTGATAAGTCACTGGAATATATGGGTTTCAAACCCGGAGAGAAAATCAAAGGTAAAAAAGTCGATTATGTCTTTATCGGAAGTTGTACAAATGGACGAATTGAAGATTTCAGACTCTTTGCCAACTTTGTGAAAGGGAAAAAGAAAGCCGCTTCAGTGATTGCATGGATTGTTCCTGGTTCTAAAAAGGTGGAGCAGCAAATCAGGGAAGAAGGGTTGGTCGAAATATTTGAAGCTGCCGGTTTTGCATTGCGTCAGCCTGGCTGTTCGGCATGTCTGGCAATGAATGATGACAAAATCCCGGCAGGAAAATATTCAGTCTCAACATCGAACCGCAACTTCGAAGGTCGTCAGGGTCCAGGAGCACGCACGATGCTTGCCAGCCCTTTAATGGCTGCTGCTGCTGCAATTTCGGGAGTTGTTTCCGATCCGAGAGAGATGTAATCAATTATGAATTTTAAATTACGAATTGTGAATTGAATCCCGGCGTTAGCCAATTAAAGTTCGTCATTCGTTATCTATAATTCGTAAATCAAAATTCGCAATTCATAAATTATAAAAAATGTCTATAGAAAAATTCCAGAAACTGGTCAGTACAGTTGTTCCGCTTCCAATCGAGAATGTGGACACCGACCAGATCATCCCTGCGCGATTCCTCAAAGCGGTGGAGCGTAAAGGATTTGGAGATAACCTATTCAGAGACTGGCGATACAAAAAAGATGGCACACCAAATCCTGATTTTGTATTGAACAATCCCCGCTATTCAGGTCAGATTTTAGTTGCCGGAAAGAATTTTGGCAGCGGATCAAGTCGTGAACATGCTGCATGGGCCGTGTATGATGCAGGATTCAGAGTGGTCGTTTCGAGTTTCTTTGCCGATATATTTAAAAGCAATGTTTTAAACAACGGATTGTTGCCTGTTCAGGTTCCCGAAGCGTTCCTTGACGAAATTTTCCAGATTGTTGAAATCGATCCGACTGCCAAATTTGAGGTTGATCTTGAGAGTCAAACCATCACAATTCTGAAAGCAGGAATAAGCGTTAATTTCGATATTAATCCTTATAAAAAAGAGTGCCTTCTGAATGGCTATGACGATATTGATTTCCTGTTAAGTCTTAAAGAGGAGATCAGCGCGTTTGAACAAGCTTAATTATACAGTTTCAACCGTGAACACAAATAAAGAGCATATGGTTTATATAATGGATACGACCCTGAGAGATGGTGAACAGACCTCAGGCGTCTCCTTTTCCGAACTGGAAAAGCTGAACATTGCAAAGATTCTTCTCGATGAACTTCGGATCGATTATATTGAAGTGGCCTCAGCACGTGTTTCAGACGGAGAGTTAAGGGGAGCCAAAAAAGTGCTCGATTGGGCGAAACAGGCAGGTTATCTCGAACGGATTGAGATTCTTGGTTTTGTGGATGGAAAAATATCGCTCGAATGGATTTCGCGTGTCGGTGGAAAAGTAATGAACCTGTTAGCCAAGGGATCGCTTCGGCATGTCACCCAGCAGTTAAAGAAAACACCAGAGGAACACCTTGCCAACATTAAAAGTTCGCTGCAACTGGCCGAGTCGATGGGAATAAGGGTCAACATCTACCTCGAAGACTGGTCGAATGGAATGCGGCATTCTCCAGAATATGTTGATTTTATGCTCGAAGGTCTCAAATCCGAAAAAATAGGACGCGTAATGTTACCCGATACTTTGGGAATATTAAATCCGTCCGAAACTTTCGATTTCTGTTCATCGATCATTCACAAATTCCCCGATCTTCGGTTCGATTTCCATGCCCATAACGATTACGACCTGGCAATTGCCAATGTCGATGCGGCTATTCGGGCAGGAATAACAACTGTCCATACAACTGTGAATGGTTTGGGTGAACGGGCAGGCAATGCGCCACTTTCGAGTGTAATAGCCTTGCTGAACGACCAGCTTAAAATTCCAAATTCGGTGAATGAACGAAAATTAAGTTTGGCCAGCCGGCTTGTCGAAAATTTTTCGGGGGTTCGTATTGCGGGTAATAAGCCAATAATTGGCGAAAACGTCTTTACGCAATGCAGCGGAATACATGCTGATGGAGATAATAAAGACCAGCTATATTTCAATGATTTACTTCCAGAACGGTTTGGCAGAATACGGAAATATGCATTGGGCAAGACCTCAGGAAAGGCGAACATTGCCAAAAACCTCGAGGATATCGGCATACGTCTCGATCCTGAAGATTTGAAAAGGGTTACAGACAAGGTAATTGAATTGGCCGATAAGAAAGAATCGGTTACTTCAGATGATCTTCCTTATATCCTTTCGGATGTTTTAAAGAGTGAAACCGTTATCGAGAAAATCAGGTTACGGAATTATGCAATCTCTCATGCACTCGGACTCCGGCCAATGGCAACTGTAGCAATTGAAGTCGACGGTGAACTATTTGAAGAAGCCTCATCAGGCGATGGCCAGTACGACGCATTTATGAATGCCCTCCGAAAAATCTATCATAAACAGAATAAATCATTCCCATTACTGATCGATTACATCGTTACAATTCCTCCCGGAGGAAAGACAGATGCTCTGGTCGAAACTTTGATTACCTGGAAAATGGGACGTGAATTTAAAACTCGTGGTCTTGACCCTGACCAGACAACCGCCGCCATCAAAGCAACGATGAAAATGCTGAACATTGTTGAAAACGACACCCAGATGTTCTAGCTTCTGGCAACTGGGAGCGGACATGAGAAGATGAGAGGGTGAGAAAAATAATATATAGTCTCTTAACCTTAACAATTTATTGAATGTCATCATAATACCCTGAAAGGGTTATATATGAATAACCCCGGGTAAGGAAGTATGACGCAACCCGGGGTGAGAAAAAAACAACAACCCATGGTGCATCTGAAAAAGTCAAAAGAAACTTGACATCTGTATGCAACACAAATTGAAACTTCAGAAAATATAGAAACCGGTAATTTACAATTTTATAAATCCCATCAAATAATGAAGCTTAACATTGCAGTATTGGCCGGAGACGGAATCGGCCCTGAAATTATTGAACAGGCGCTCCGCGTCACCAAAGTTGTTTGTCGGAAATTCGGTCACGAGCTGATTACAAGAACCGCCCTTGTTGGAGCTGTCGCTATCGATGAAGTCGGCAATCCTTATCCCGATGAGACACACAACCTTTGTATGAACTCCGATGCAGTTCTTTTTGGAGCAATTGGTCACCCACGTTACGACAACGACCCGTCTGCAAAAGTTCGTCCCGAACAAGGTTTGTTGGCCATGCGTAAGAAGCTTGGGTTGTATGCCAATATTCGTCCCGTAACTATCTTTGAATCATTGCTCGACAAATCACCATTGAAGCGAGATCGTGTTGAAGGTGTTGATTTTGTGGCAATCCGCGAACTGACTGGAGGAATCTACTTTGGTCAACCACAGGGTCGTTCCGAAGATGGAAATACGGCTTACGACTCATCCGTTTATACACGAGTGGAAGTTGAGCGCATACTTGAACTCGCTTTCCAGTTTGCGATGAAACGCAGTAAAAGGCTCACCGTTGTCGATAAAGCCAATGTGCTTGCCACATCAAGATTATGGCGCCAGGTTGCGAAAGAGATGGAGCCCCATTTCCCCGAAGTGGTTGTCGATTATATGTTTGTCGATAATGCCGCGATGCAGCTAATTCAATGGCCCAAGAAGTTTGATGTGATGGTTACTGAAAATATGTTTGGTGATATCCTGACTGATGAAGCAAGTGTGATCACAGGTTCAATGGGACTTCTGCCATCGGCTTCAATCGGAACCCACACTTCAGTATTTGAGCCAATCCACGGATCATATCCTCAGGCAGCAGGTAAAAACATTGCCAATCCTTGCGCAACGATTCTTTCCGCTGCAATGATGTTCGAATATGCATTCTCGTTGATAGAAGAGGGCGCCATGATCCGCAAAGCGGTCGAAGCCGCTATTGTTGCAGGCGCTGTTACGGAAGATCTGTGCGAAGATAAATCAAAAGCACTTAGCACTTCAGCTGTTGGAGATTGGATTGTGGATTATCTTAGCAAATAATCTATCTTCAAAACTTGTATAGAGACAAGGCAATACCTTGTCTCCATACAATCAATTTCTTTCTGTTTTTACTTCCCAAATTTTTGGGCTCCTGTGAGTACTAATAACGGCTAACACTTCTACAAATCCCAGTTTTTCATTAATATAAAAATGAACCATGTACGGAAATTTCTTTACCAACATACAGCGGATTTCGTTGTAGTGGATTGCATAAGAATTTGGGGCTTTGGCAAGTTTACTGATTTGTTTAATGGTTGTATCCTGAAAACTTTTACCGAGCATTTTCTGCTTTTGGTTATACCAAATAGTTATTTTCTGAATATCAGCAATGGCCATGGGATCAATCCTAATCCCGAAATTTTTCATTTCGTTCCCAGGCTTTTCTTGGCTTCCTCCCAATCCAAAAGCCGCTCAGGATTTTTTCTTATCTCGTCAAAGCGCTCCATAACTAATTTCTGGTGATCTTCGGGAATATCATAGCTTTCCTTTTCTTTCTTTGCTGCATATTCAAGCAAACTTTTAATAGCGCTTATCAGATTTACATCATTTACTTTTTTAAATTGTTCGATGATAATTGCTTTCTCTGCTTGTATATTCATAGTGATTGATTTTAAAAGGTTTAAACATCCAAAATTATTTGCAATATTTAAGAATTAAACAAAAATAAGCATAAAATGATAATTTCGAAAGCCAATTAAGTTTGTACTTTCGTACGCAACCCGAAATTCATTCATCTCTATGAAGCCATCAGCCGAACAATTACCCGTTTATAGTCTGGAAAATTTCAGCTCTCCCGAACGGAAAAGCCAGCAATTTCAGGTGGAGGTGTTTGATGCCAACCGGCATTTCGGCGTGAAATATCCGCACCGGCACGATTTTTTTGAAGTATTGTACTTGCAGAAAGGCTCAGGTTACCATGTGATCGATGACAATAAATACGAGATTAAGCCGCCCTGCGTGTTTTTTATGTCTCCCGGACAGGCGCACAAACTCGAACTCTCCCACGACATTGAAGGATATATCTTTATATTCACATCCGATTTTTACCTGCTGAATCGCAGCAATCAGGATAGTCTGATTGAATTCCCCTTCTTTTACACGATACATCAGGATAATCCGCCACTGTTGCTTAATAACGAAAGCGATGTTTGCTTCCTGGAAACATTGTTCAGGCAAGGTATTGCTGAAATTGAACAGTCGGGCGATCATATTCCTGAAATGCTCCGATCGATACTTGATCTTATACTTACAACTTGTGCCGCACGCTATCCAGTGAATGAAAACCTTCTGAATAAAGGGAAAGGCCAATTTCTTGTAAAACGCTTCTTTCACCTGATTGAAGAAAACAATCAGAAAAATCTTTCGCTGAGCGATTATGCAAATCTGATTGGAGTTACAGCCAATCATCTGACCCAGAACGTTAAAGTACTGACAGGTAAAACATCCCTGCAAATCATCAAGGCCAAACAATTGCTCGAAATAAAACGATTGCTGGTTCATACAAACCTGAATATTTCCGAAATTGCCAATCAGTTAAACTTCGATGATCAATCGTATTTTTCCAAATTCTTTAAACGCGAAACTGGTCTGACACCGCTTCAGTATCGTGGCAATGCGCTGATGTAACCTGTAAAATTACCAATTGAACTTTGGACTTAACTCACTGTTATTTAGTAAATTTATTGGGTTCTTACGTTTTATTGAAACACGCATCCATGAAAAGTGCCTAAAATAAATGGTTTTCTACAGTTTTCTTTGCTGAATATTCCTTTGCTTTGTATTGCTGAAAATTAGTCCGTGCAATACGGATCCAATTTGCAGCTAGCGGCTGCCAAAAGACAGCCAGAAGCCAGTAGCGAGTCGCTGAATATTGAAACGTTCAACTATAATTATTTATCATATAAACATCATTGACATGGGAAATTATTTCAACACACTGCCGCTTCGCCTTCAATTGGCTCAATTGGGAACCTGCGAATTTATGGATCGTTCGGAGTTTGCTGACGGTGTAGATAAGCTCGAAGACAAAAAAATCGTGATTATTGGTTGCGGTGCACAGGGATTAAACCAGGGACTAAACCTGCGTGATTCAGGACTTGATGTCTCCTACACCCTTCGTGCCGAAGCGATTAAAGAAAAACGTCCATCTTATAAAAATGCAATCGAAAACGGATTTAAAGTTGGAACTTACGAAGAAATGATTCCGACTGCCGACCTTGTTATCAACCTTACCCCCGATAAACAGCATTCCGATGTTATCAAAACCGTAATGCCGTTGATAAAAAAAGGTGCGACCCTCTCCTATTCTCACGGTTTTAACATCGTCGAAGAAGGAATGCAAATCCGCAAAGACATTACCGTAATTATGGTGGCTCCTAAATCACCAGGTTCTGAAGTTCGTGCCGAATACCTGCGTGGTTTTGGCGTTCCAACGTTGATTGCTGTTCATCCCGAAAACGACCCGCATGGTGATGGTTTCGAAATCGCCAAAGCATATTGTGTGGGCACCGGTGGACACAAGGCCGGCGTCCTCAAATCATCGTTTGTTGCCGAAGTAAAATCGGATCTGATGGGCGAGCAGACCATCTTATGTGGTTTGCTGCAAACCGGCGCGATCCTGTCGTTCAATAAAATGGTCGAAAAAGGAATCGACAAAGGTTACGCTTCCAAATTGGTACAATATGGTATTGAAGTAATCACCGAGGCATTGAAACACGGTGGCATCACAAATATGATGGATCGGTTATCAAATCCTGCCAAAATCAAAGCTTTCGAACTTTCGGAAGAACTAAAAGAGATCATGCGTCCGTTGTTCTGGAAGCATATGGATGATATCATGTCGGGTGAGTTCTCGAATACAATGATGGAAGACTGGGCTAACAACGATAAAAACCTGTTGACCTGGAGAGCCGAAACAGGCGAAACAGCCTTCGAGAAGACACCTGCCGGCAGCATGAAAATTACCGAACAGGAATATTTCGACAATGGAACCCTGATGGTTGCCTTCATCAAATCGGGCGTTGAACTTGCTTTCGAAACAATGACTCAGGCTGGTATCAAAGCAGAGTCGGCGTATTATGAATCATTGCATGAAACGCCACTGATTGCTAACACCATTGCACGTAAGAAATTGTTTGAAATGAACCGTGTGATTTCCGATACTGCGGAGTATGGTTGTTACCTGTTCGATCACGCCTGCAAACCATTACTGGCCGGCTTCATGTCGAAAATCGATACGAATGTAATCGGTAAAAATTTCAATGCCGGAATCGATGCACATGTCGATAACAGGGAATTGATTCAGGTCAATGCTGCGATCCGTTACCACGAAGTTGAGGTTATCGGCGAAGAATTGCGTGAAGCAATGGACGCGATGAAAGCAATTATCTAAGTGATATAATATTGAATTACAAATGAAAAGCCCTGTCGGAAGATAGGGCCTTTTTTTGTTAATCCTCACTTCACCCTCACTTCACCCTCGCCCCCACTCTTACAATCGAGCTATCCGCTTCAATCTTTAGCGGAAAGGCAAAAACCTCGAAGTTAGTTTAACCTAGCAGTTCGCCGAAGCGCTTAATTTTCCTCGATCATAATTGGAAAATTTGATATCTTTGTATCTGTTCTATGAATTTAGTTGCATGAATAAAGAAATTAATTCGGAGCGTATTATAATTCACTGGATTGAAAGTTCTGATCACGATTTCAAAACAATGAATGACTTATATCAAACTCAAAATAATAATTGGGCTTTGTTTATGGGTCATCTTGTGATTGAAAAATTGCTCAAAGCATTATTCATTAAATTGAAAGACGAATTTCCTCCAATGATTCATGATTTGAGAAGACTTTGCGAAAAGGCCGATATTGACCTTGATGATTCAAGGAAGATTCTTTTAGACAGTATCTCGCGGTTCAATATTAATGCAAGGTATGATGATTACAAACAAAGCTTTTATCAGCTATGTACGGAAAGCTTTACCGCAGAATGGATTGATAAAATTAAAGACTGTCGATTATGGATAAAAGAGATGCTTTAATAATAAGTAAAAGTTATTTGGAAAGAGTAAAATCATCTGATTTGGAGTTTTCAGAGGCTTGGTTATTTGGATCCTACGCAAAAGGAAATCAGCATGATAATAGCGATATTGATATAGCAATCGTGCTTAAAGACAATGTTAATCATACTTTTGAAACCGAAGTTAAATTAATGGTTATTCGCAAGGGTGATGAAACCTTAATTGAACCTCATGCCTTTACAAAAGATGAGTTTGATTGTAAAGTGCCAATTGTAAGCCAAATAATTAAATACGGTGAAAGAATAGAGATATAGGCTTTTAATTGTGAAAACGACAATAGTTGAAATAGGCTTAGTAAAGAAAATGCGTGAAATACGCTATAAATTAAACCTTGAAATAATGGATATGACTTTTGAGTAAGAAAAAGAACATATTAAAAATCAACTGACTGAATTGAAATTAAAAAAACAAAACAACAATTGAGCAAGCTTTGCTGAGCTTTTACGTTATATCACTTCACCCTCGCCACCACTCTTACAATCGAGCTATCCGCTTCGATCTTTAGCGGAAAGGCAAAAACCTCTAAGTCGGTTGCGTTCAACAATTGATCAAGATTAATAAGGTTTTCAAGAATCAAAACATTGCTTTTGAATAGGATATCGTGTATCGGATAAGGTTCATGATCGGGCGAAACCCAATCGAGTCCGACGATTTTAACGTGTTGATCAGCAAGGTAGCGAGCCAATTCTTCGGTAATATCGGGATAATCTGTGAAATATTGTGGCGTGCCAAAAAGGTTGTCTAATCCGGAATAGAATAATACAATATCACCAAGCTGAATACTTGTCCGGAACGATTCCCTAAATTCAATCTTCTCCTCTCCTCTCACATCAATCAGCACACCTTTGCCTGTAAACATTTCAAGCGGAAGATCGGCCATCAACCGGGTATCCGAAGTCATGTGTTTTGGCCCGTCGATATGAGTGCCTACATGCATTCCGGTTGAAAGCCTGAAGTTATTAAATCCATCGCATTCAAGCGTTCTGATTTGATCAAGCTGAATTGGATCATCACCAGGGAAAACAGCGATATTACGATGGATAGTGTGGGTTAGATCGATTAGTTTCATTTGGAATTACGAATTATGAAATTAATAATTACGAATTAAAGAAAGATTGAAGGTATTAGAATTATCAAATTACAAAGAACTTAATCATAATTGATAATTCGTAATTCGTAATTAATTAGATCCTTATCATTGACTCTTCCTTCACCCAACCTTTATTGCCATCGGGCAGACTAATATTGACCCAATCACCAAGTTTATCAGTAAGTTGAACAGTAACTCCTTCGTGGACAATGAATAATTCGGTACCGGTCTCGCTGGGAGAGGCTTTCACCTTCACGCTACGGTCAGTAATGACAGCCGACTTGTGGTTAACCATCTTCGACTTCATCGATGTTCCAAAAGTAAATGTAATTGCGGATATGGAAATTGCAGCTATCGAAAACCAAAATGCAAGTCGTTTGATCCGAAATGTTCTGGATAAGAGGAACAATCCAAACAGGAAGAGGAAAGTGAAGAATGTGGCAATGCTTAATATCCCCCAAAAATTAATTGACTTCGAACTGACCAATTGCTTCGACCAGCGCAGGAATCCGCCATCGGGTAACGAAACTACATTGTCGACAATCAGTGTACGCGCCAGCTCAAGATTATAACGAACATCGTCGTCGTTAGGTGCCAGTTTTTTTGCCCGCTCGTAATTGAGAATCGCATAGGTCGCATTTCCCATTTTATAGAAGGCATTTCCGAGGTTGAAATACAATTCCGAAGATTCGAAACCCTGTGCGAGTACATACTGGTATTTCCGGATTGCGTCCTGATATTTAGCAGTATTGTATAGCTGATTAGCAGACGAAACCGAATCTTTCACTGCCCCCGATTGTCCCTGTGAAACCAAACAAGAAACGACAATCAGCAGGAGTAAACTATATCTTTTAATTGCGTTTTTCATAATTCGTAATTCATAATTTGTAATTGGCTAATTGATCTCCTTTTCCATCTGACTCATCACATCGCAGGCTTCGTCGTAGATTTCATGCATCTTTTTGTTGCCTCCGCCCGGAGCAAACCTTTCATATTCGCATGTATCCAATATCTGAATAAACCGTGTGACAACACCTTCCGAAGCTTTGTGATTCACTAATTCAGCAGCAGCCCGATCTTTGGTTAGTTCAGCCACGGGAATAGTCATTTTGTCGCTCAGGTAACCCCAGAATGCACGTTCAACTGATTCGTAGAACTTCTCAGTGGCTCCGCTGATTAAATGTCCGTTTGCCTCCTTCAACCGCCGAAGTGCTACCTTGCTTGCTTTTTTGTTTTTCATGCGGGCAACGTTTGCATTTTCGCGGATCCGTTTCTGATAGAAGAGATAGAGTGCCAACAACCCCAATGCTCCAATTGTGTAAATCAGGTAGAAGAGAAAGCTTCCGAAGAAAATTTCCCCTTTTGGATTCAATTCAATATTGCTCTTAATGAACCGGATATCTTTGCCAAGGTATTTCACATCTTCCTTTGCAAAAACACTTCTTACATTGGCAGATTGTGATCCATCACCTTTGTCTACATGGATTTTAAACTCCTGCGACGACTTGGTCACATATTTTCCAATCCCTGCATCGAAATAAATAAAATTTACGGGTGGGATTGTATAATTTCCAGCGAATCGTGGAAGGAAAAGGTATTCGAATGAAATATTTCCGTTGAGACCTTCAGCAGTAGCTGTATAATTGCTTTGTGTTTTTGGATCGTAAACCTCAAAATCGGCAGGTAACTTTAATTTCGGCGCATTGATCAGTTTAATATTCCCGCTTCCGGTTACATCAATGCGTAACGTTATGGCGTCGTTTTCCTTAACACTTGTTGAAGTGATAGACGAATTAAGATCAAAACGTCCGACGGCACCTGAAAAATCGGTTGGTCCAATCGGCAGCGGATTGACAGTCATGATGACAGGATCACTTGTGACTGTAGCTCGCACGTTGGCGAAATTATCGAAGAAGTCGTCGAAGAAGCCTTTAGGTTTGTTCACTCGCTGTTGTACGACACAATCAATCTTCACTTTCCCGATTGTAATAACGCCTGTTTGCTGCGGGAATAACAATGTTTTCTTTAAGGTGCCTACATTGTAAATTTCGCCGTTATAGGTTTCGCGCTGAAGCGAAATCTGCTGTGGCAAAACAACATCCTGCGACCAGAAGCCATCAAAATTGGGGAGTGATATATCTTCAAATCCGTTCAGGTTAACCTTCGAATAGATTTTTATGGTTGCCATTGCATGATCGCCCTTGTAAATACTTTTACGATCGAGAATCAGTTTTACAAAAAGATCAGATTTTGGTACCGACCCGGGAGTTGCGGTTGGCTGATCGACCCCTCCGCCTGAAGGTTTAGCTGAACCTTTTACAACTTCGATTAAGGTGGTATTTGATGTGTAGATTGTACCATTCACATTGATCGAAGCAGCGCCAATCGTGAACCTTCCCTCTTTCTTTGCTGTCAATACAAATAAATAGGAGAAAGATACCGATTGTGAACTAACACCATTGATAATCTGGTAGGAACTGCTTTGAGATGTTGATGGTCCCATGAGGATATCAAAATCGGAGAGTTCCGGTAACTTTAGGTTCTGACCTTTGGCATTCAATGTGAAAGCAAGTCTAAACTGTTCGTCAAGTTCCACTATTTTAGGTGCTTCCATCGTAAAGCTGACCTGTTGGGTGAACCCGGACAAACTTATTAGCAAGACACAAACTAAAAGATAGAGTTGCTTTATCCTCATAGTGTTCTTATAATATTTCATTTATTAATCAATATCATTCAAAAATAGTCATTCTTACCAGTTTTTCTCCACTTTCGTCCGCTCAGCTTTCAATGCCTGTGCTTTTTTCACCTTTTCCTGCGTTTGCTTTTCATCATTTTCAAGGGCTTGTAACATCTGCTCGGCACTTTGTTTCGAAATTTTATTCTGTTGTGGCTGCTGCTGTTGCTGCTGATCCTTATTCTGGTCCTTCTTATCTTTGTTCTGATCCTTTTTGTCCTGATCTTTATTCTGATCCTTCTTGTCCTTATCCTTGTCTTTGTCCTTATCTTTATCCTTGTCCTTATCCTTCTGCTCTTTGTCTTTCTTTTTCATCTTCATCGCGTAAGCAAGATTATACTTCGTTTCAGGATCATTAGGCGTGATACGTAAAGCCTTTTTATAAGCGTCAATGCTTGGATCGAACTTCTTTTGCGCAAGCAACGAATTCCCAAGATTGTGATAAACCATTGATTTCTCGGCCGGTTCTGTCGCCTTCTCAGCGAGTTTCTCATATTCAGTTGCAGCCTGTTCGCCTTTATTCTGTTTGTAAATAGAATTTGCCAGGTTAAACTGCCAGTGGAAATCCTCTGGTTTGATCTCTAACGCCCGGCGATAAGCGACTTCTGCCTTACCAAAAGTGATTGTATCCAGCTTAGTAGTATCCTTCAGCCCGTCATTATAAAACGCGTTCCCTTCGCGGACAAACTTCCGTTCTTTCTGGGCAAACACAGTAGTTGTGATGACAAAAGCCAGTAATATCAATAATAATTTCTTCATAATGCTCATTTTTGATTGCCAAATAACCTGAAGTTACGAAGCCATTTATTTTTCCGGTCGAGGATCATAAAATCGAGCAAAATCATGGCCAGGGCAAGCGATAGAAATAGCGGGAACTGATCGTTGTATTCAGAATATTGGCGTGAATCCATCTCAGTTTTCTGCATTTTTTCGATTTCGTTGAAAAGGTTGTTCAACCCGACTTCGGCATTATTGGCCCTGATGTATGTTCCACCACCAGCTGTAGCAATCTGCGTTAACATGTTTTCATCCAGCTTTGTTACAACAACTTTACCTTCCCTGTCCTTCAGAAAATCACTGCTTCCTGTTCCAATGGGAATAGGAGCTCCCTGCGGAAGTCCCATACCGATTGTATGAACGATAATTTTTTTATCCATCGCCTCTTTGGCTGCTCCGACTGCATCGTCTTCGTGATTCTCACCATCAGTAATTACGATAATGGCTTTACTTCCTACAAAATTGGGGGAAAATGATTTGGTTGCCATATTAATGGCTGCACCAATTGCAGTTCCCTGAACTGGTACGATGCTCGTATTGATGGCATCGAGAAACAGTTTAGCAGAAACATAGTCGGTCGTGATAGGAAGCTGGACATACGCCTGACCTGCAAATACAATCAGCCCTAACTTATCGTCGCGAAGACGTTCAGTCAGTTTGGCGATTGCTCTTTTAGCCCGCTCGAGCCGGTTTGGTTTGATATCTTGAGCCAACATACTGTTCGAAACGTCCAGCGCGATAATCAATTCAACGCCTTTACGTTTTGAAGTCAATAACTTCGAACCAAACTGTGGTTGTGCAAGCGATGTGATAATAAAACCAAGAGCCAACATCCAAATGATAAATTTGATGATGGGCCGTGCTGCTGAAACGCTGGGCATTAATTGCTCTATCAAAGCGTGATCGCCAAACATCCGTAACGAACGGCGCCTGTTGATTCGCGACAGGATAAAAAATACCGTGAATACCGGGATGACCAGCAGAAAATAGAAATATTCGGGATGTGCAAATCTAAACGATTCCATAACTCATTATTTTTCTGATTCCTCTACGGAATATGCCTGAATACTACAAATTGCAGAATCATAGCCAATAGTGCAAGAACAAGAGCGCCGATCGCATACTTGCGGTACTCTTCATTCTTTTTGCTGAATTCTTTGTTTTCAATTTTGGTTCTTTCGAGCCGATCGATCTCTTTGTAAATGGCGATCAATGTTTTATTGTCTGTAGCCCGGAAATATTTCCCATCAGTGATTGTGGCAATCTCCTGCAATGTTTTTTCATCAATTTTCACTTCTACATCGCGAATCTGGACCCCAAATGGAGTTTGAATCGGATAAGGTGCCATTCCTATCGTGCCAACACCAATCGTGTAAACCCTGATTCCATATGTCTTGGCGATTTCGGCAGCCGTGATCGGTGCAATTTCTCCGCGATTGTTTTCACCATCGGTAAGAAGGATCACAACTTTACTTTTCGCTTCACTGTCTTTTAACCGCGAAACGGCATTGGCTAACCCAAGCCCGATGGCTGTTCCGTCTTCGAGCAATCCTGGTTCTAAATTGTTGAACAGATTTATCAAAACAGCACGGTCGGTTGTAAGCGGACATTGCGTAAAGCTTTCGGCGGAAAAGACAACCAATCCGATGCGGTCGAACATACGGCCCGATACAAATTCAATTGCCACTGATTTAGCAGCACCTAATCTGTCGGGTTGAAAATCGCGCGCAAGCATCGAACTCGACATATCGAGTGCAATCATGATATCGATCCCTTCAACGGTTTGATTCTGCCAGCTATTCGATGATTGCGGACGTGCCAGACAAGTAATGATAAGTGAAAGCACTGCAAGTTGTAAGAGAAAAGCAGCATGTCGCAAAGAGTGTTTCCATGTTAGCGGTACTTTCTTAAGCGATTCAATTGTACTGATCTGAATACTTGCTTTCGACTTTCTCTGCTGAAGTACGTACCAAACAATCATGGGGATTAAACCCAACAAAAGGTAAAACAGTTCAGGTTTGGCAAATGTGATTGTATTCATAATATACCCTCCCCTTTTTTATCACTTAAATCGACTTTTATCGCTTCCTTCACTTTTACTTCAGCGGGTTTCGGTACTTCAGTAACCACTTCAACGGTTGTTTCTTTCACGAAAAGATAAGCATTCGAAAGCATCTTGTGATTCTCATCCGCAAGCGGTGTGAATTTTGCAAACTTTACAAGGTCTGCCACTACGAGAATCTCTTTTAATTCACCTACAGACTTGGAATCAACCTGCGATTCCTTTGCCTTAAAGCTCGTGAGTATCTCAAATGATGTCTGTTCCATCGCAGCAATTGCAAACCGCTCTTCGATGTAAACCCTCACAATATCGGTAAGACGTGTATAATAATCTTTCACCTTCTCGTGCTGCCACAACTCTTCACCTTTCAATTTATCAAGATCTTGCAAAGCAATTAAATGCGCAGGTATTTTGGGTTTTGGTGGCCGCTGGAACAACGGTTTGTTTTTATTTCGGCGGCTGATCGCATAAATGATCAGAAACACAATGGCGCCAATCAGGATAATTCCCAGTATCCACGGTGCAATCTCTTTAAATGTGACAGGCGCAGCAAATGGTTTTTTAATATCGACTGGTCCCTTCTTCAAATCGACCGGAGGCATCTTTACAAACAGCGTCAGGCTATTGCTTTTGAGCGAATCGATACTCCCTTCTTTTCTTACTTTAAAAACGAATGGAGGAATAACATGCGCGCCACTATCGAAACAGGTTACCAGATAGGTCTGCTTCAATTGGATTTTATTACCATCCAATTTTGAGGTATCGATCTTCGATTTGTTAAGAATTTCAACCTTGAGAATGGAATCGGGTAATTGTGGAAATTCAATTTTCGTTCCGGCCGATTGTTCGACAACAATCAGTAATTTAATCTGATCGCCGAGCCATATCGAGTCGCGTTCGAGGGCAGTCTTCAGTTTAATCTCCTGTCCGTTCACAAGTAAGAGTGACATAAAGAAGACTGAAAACAAGAATATATACTTTAATTGAAACGATCTTCTCATAATTTGTGTTCCCTTTTCTTGAAAAGCGCAACAAGTGACTTCACGTAATCTTCACGCGTACTGATATTTACATAGTCTAAACCTGTCTTTTTCAGCAAGCTATCCAATTGCTTGTTTTTTTCTGTCCAATTGCGACTGTATGTTTCCCTTACGCGGCTGCTTGACGAATCGACCCAAAGGTATTCACCCGTTTCGGCATCTTTGAGTTTGATCATCCCAACTGACGGAAGCCACGACTCACGTTCGTCGTAAATACGCAGGCCCACCATGTCGTGTTTATTATTGGCGATCGAAAGGGCTTGCTCCAATGGCGGGAGTTTGTCCATAAAGTCGGAGATTATAAATGCTGTAACCCTCCGTTTCATCGCATTGGTAAGGTAACGCAAAGCCATCGCAATATCTGTCTTTCGCGAAATCGGTTCGAATTCGATCAGTTCGCGAATGATACGCAATGTATGCGTACGCCCTTTTTGCGGCGGAATAAATTTCTCGATGCGGTCGGAGAAAAAAATGACACCTATTTTATCATTGTTCGAAATAGCCGAGAAAGAAAGAATTGCAGCAATTTCAACGATCACATTTTTCTTCATCCGTTCGACGGTACCGAAATCGCGCGAGCCGCTCACGTCAACAAGCAGCATAACGGTCAGTTCCCGCTCTTCTTCAAATATCTTGATAAAAGGGTGGCCATACCGTGCTGTAACGTTCCAGTCGATGTTACGGATATCGTCGCCAAACTGGTATTCACGCACTTCGCTGAAGGCCATACCACGGCCCTTAAACGCGCTGTGGTATTCTCCTGCGAAGATATTTCGGGAAAGCCCTTTCGTTTTTATCTCAATTTTCCGAACTTTTTTTAACAGTTCCGATGCTTCCACTTATTCTTTGAATTACTAATCAAAAACTCATCTATAACTTAATTTCAGCTTCCTTCAGACAGAAGGGGAAAAATTACGAATTAAGAATTACAAATTATGATTCAGACTGAAATTCATAATTCATAATTCATATTACTAAGGTACCTCGATTGTATTCAATATTTCGCTGATGATCTCTTCGGTGGAAAGATTGTTCGCTTCAGCTTCGTAACTTAAACCGATACGGTGGCGCAAGACGTCGTGACATACGGCCCGGATATCTTCAGGAATCACGTAACCACGTCGTTTGATAAATGCATACGCTTTGGCTGCCTGTGCAAGACTGATCGAGGCACGAGGTGAAGCACCATAGGTGATCATCTCCTCGAATTTTGCCAGTCCGGCTTCTTTCGGTTCGCGTGTCGCAAATACAATATCCACAATATATTTTTGGATCTTCTCGTCCATGTAAACTTCTTTCACAATGTCCCTTGCCCTGACAATATCTTCGGGTTTTAGTACCGTTTTGGCTTTCGGGAACTCTTTCAGAAGGTTCATCTGGATGATTAATTTCTCTTCTTCCTTTTTAGGGTAGTTCAACACAACTTTCAACATAAAACGGTCGACCTGTGCTTCTGGTAAACGGTAGGTTCCTTCCTGTTCGATCGGATTCTGGGTGGCCATTACAAGAAATGGATTCTCAAGCTTATAAGTATTTGCACCGATCGTAACCTGTCGTTCCTGCATCGCCTCCAAAAGCGCTGATTGTACTTTTGCCGGCGCACGGTTGATTTCATCTGCCAATACAAAATTGGTGAAGATGGGCCCTTTTCGAACCACAAACTCCTCATTCTTCTGACTATAGATCATTGTACCGATTAAGTCGGCAGGCAGAAGGTCGGGGGTAAACTGGATGCGGGCAAATTTGGCATCGATTGTGTTCGCAAGTGTATTGATTGCCAAGGTCTTTGCCAAACCTGGCACACCTTCGAGGAGAATATGCCCATCGGACAGCAATCCGATCAACAAGCTCTCAACCAGATGTTTCTGTCCAACAATTACTTTATTCATTTCCATGGAAATAAGATCCACAAATGAACTTTCACGTTGAATTCGTTCGTTAAGTTCTCTAATGTCCAATGTCTGATTCATAATCCAATAGATAATTAAATGTTGTGCTTTAAAAACGGTTACGAAAATAGTGTTTTGTATTGTTTCAAGAGGTATGATTTAATTAAAAAATGTTAAGGCTTCACTAAAACATAACAGACAGTCATTGATTGCGCTTAAAGTTTAAGGATTAACCCGTTTGCATACCTGATTGCAGAACCTGCTTTACAGCATAAATGCACACCTTTTTTGGTTGCAGAACCTGCTTTACAGCATGAATGCACACCAATATGATTGTCGAACCTGCTTTACTGCAAAAATCCTGATCATTTTCGTTGAAAACGGCTGTTGTATGGAATAGAAATGGCACTTATATAGAGGCGGATAGATTGTGACGCAGTTCCTATTTCCATTAGTGCAACAAATAAAATATTAAAGATGTCCATTGGTTTACGAATACTATTCCAATCTCCCCAATTAAAAATTAATTCTTCCAGAAAGTCGTTGAAACAGTAAAAGTGATGGTCCTGTTTTTTGATTGAATCATCTGGTAACCGGAATTCGCTTCGCTTAAGCCGTGCTGATAAATCAGGTTAAACCTCATATTCTTCATCTTGTAAAAGAATCCTGCGTCAAGCGCTATATCATCCTTACTCGCATGATTCCCCGATTGCCGGTCACTCAGACCAAACCGGTATGCAGCTCCTGCCAAAGCGCCCCATCGTTCATTAATTTGACATTTAAGATGAAATGGAACCGATAAATAATTGGCATTCGACCTCGATAAAGTACCATAATTCACGGGATTACTATTTCCAGCAGTTATACTTAGTGTACTGATTCCTGCTCCAATGTTTTCGAATTCGAGCCCCGATTGAAATGAAAATATTGAATTGTCGAAATAATAGGTTTGCTCAAGGCCCGCGGTTGCTCCGATATATACCCGATTACCTGAGGAAGAAACGTCGCGACTCAGGAACGAACAGTTGATACCGGCTTTAAACGTTGTTTCCCAGTTTTCCTGACTATATAAATTGAAAGAGAGCAGCAAAAAGGGTAGAAATAGTAGTTTCTTCATAATTGTTAATTGTCTTTAGTGCTAATAAGACGTTCAATTGCGTTTATTCGTTGCATTGGACATTCATTTTATAATCATAAGCAAACATAGTGTTATTATGTGGAATATATCAGGGATTGTTTGCCACAGGAAATGGAGTTAAGTCAGTCACTCCTGCGGTATTTGATTGGTTTGAATATAAGGGGATTTAGGAAAAGCAGACAATTCAGGATTTAGTACAACAAAAAATCCCGGACATTTCCACTAAAGGTACGTGCCCGGGATTTGTATTATTGTGACTTTCAAATTGAATCAATAATTGGCTGGGTTCTCATCCTGCCATTCATTCACACCATCGCGCATGCGATTACGGAAGGTCAACGTATCCTGAGCATGGCACCAGTTGCCGGCGGCATCCTGGTACTTATATTTCAGAAATATTTTACGATTCTGAAGCAATTTGGCCTGGTTAAAGGTACTTGCACCATCCGGCTGAACAGCATATTTCCCGGTTGCTGATGAGCTTACAGTTACATTTGCCCCGTTTAAAGTCAGAACAAATTCTGCCGCTGTAGAAGCTGACACATCACTATACCCGTTAGTAGCAAGTGCATTTACAGCAACGCTTTTCAACGCCCAGGTTTTCACGTCCGAAACAGGGATTTGCGTAAAGTAATTGACCGTATTCACCACTGCAGCGTCGGCCGGATCTTTGATAATTGTAACCCCGCCATGCCAATAGTTTCCGAAGAGCATATTCTCAAATTTAACACCAATCACTGCGGTTTTTTTATTGTAGATCAACGAGTCAGCATCAGCGCTCAGAACTCTTATGCCAATAGCATAGGTAGGACTTATCGTTGCTGCATCAGCCAAAAATTTGACAGAATCGGGCTTAACGGTTATCTTACCAACATGCTCACCGCTTTTAATTACAAACTGACTTGAATTGCTCAATGTGTAGTAGTTTGTTGGCAATGGAAGCAGCGTTGTTACTGGTCCGACAGCAGCACTGATGTAGGCTGCGCCACCCTTTAACTGAGCCAATGCAGCAGGTGTAATCAAACTGTTATCTACCTGGTAGGTGACGATCCGGTCTTTGCTGTTATCTCTTACGCCGCCCAGCTCAACACCTATGTCAAATTTCATCCCTTCGCCAACCACAAAAGTCCTCACATCCAATTGCAGCGGAACGTAGATGGAACTATAATCGAAATCCTTAATATAATCCTTATAGCATGAGACAAATGTCGCAGCTAACAAAAGTGATACTAATATTTTTTTCATATACATATTTGTTTTTTTATTGCCTTATGGTACTCGTCCCTATCAATTGGAAAAAGTACCGTAATAATTGAATTTTTTACTATTTCCATTTATCCCAGCCTTCGTTCTGAACCAATTTGTTCATGCGAAGGATTTCATCATATGGCAATGGCATATAGGCTGAATTATAAGCTCTGGTCTCGACTTCCCAGGTTAGATCATAAACAAAACCAGTCCCGTTTTTGATCGTTTTAATACCGTGAACAGGCTTATTATATAAAGAAGCAAATTCTGCGTCGTTGGTCCAGCGAACCATGTCATGGAAACGTTCACCTTCAAAGCATAACTCGATACGCCGTTCGTTCTTGATCAGGTCATAAAAAGCTTCCTTCCCTGCAGTTGCGACACTTGCCAAATAAGGGTCAGCAGCCGGTATGCCTGTTTTATCTTCGTAAGTCTTCATCGAACGCAATGTACCTATGACGGTTTTTGGTGAATAGCCGTAAAGTGTACCATTTGGACCAACGATTTGGTTGGCAGCTTCAGCAAATGCCAAAGCCATATGTGCATACCGGATATTAAACCGGCATCGTGGTCTCCTCTGAAAACCGGATTGTTTCCAGTTGATTCCATATAGGAATTTTTTCACATAAATATTCGTTCTGACGTTATTCCCATTACCTGCCCTGTCTTTACCGCCATTTAACCCTTGTGCATCCGGCTCCCATGTTTCAAAAGTGAAGATGGAGGTGCTGGATCCATAAGCAGGGATATAAGTCCTGCTGTTATAGTTAATAATGGAATAGAAGCGCGGATCGCGGTTGTCAAATGGTTTGGCTCCGTCATAAACAGTACTGCTACTGATCGGATAACCGTTTTTATCTCCAAAAGCATCGACCAGCTCACGTGTTGCGCCGATATCGCCGTAAGGGGCAAATCCGTTTCCGCTTGCAGCTGCAGGGAAAAAGACTTGTTCCATTGTAATGTCATTCTCTGCCAACCTTGAAGACCAAATGATACTCTTATCGTAAACATCGGTGAAATCGACCTTTTTTGTAGGATCGTAACTATCGCCGTTTGGTGAGGCAGTCGTCTTAAATGTCATTACTTTAGCTGCATATTTTGCAGCAGAATCCCAGCGGGCAGGTTCGTTTGACGGATTAAACCGTTTGCTGGCCCACGATAAATATGTCATTGCTTTAATGGCATACATTGTTGCCCCATCAACACGATTCCAGTTTACAGATCCAAGAAATTCTTTTTTATCTTTCAGATAATCGGCATCATAGACATAATCACGATGAGCGATTGGCAGATATTTCAAAGCTGAATCGCAATCCTGCATGATCTGTTTGACACAAGCATCATAGGTATTCCGTTCCATATTGATATCCTTAGATGCATCCAAAGGTTCCGTTACAATCGGAAAACCTAACAGACGGGTACCTCCCAGCTCTTTGCCACCGAATTTTTTCAATAAATCACGCTCAGCCCAGGCGCGCAAGCCAAAAGCTTCACCCTGTAATCTGCGAACAACCAGTGCATTTAAATCGGGTTTAATCAATACCGTTGCTTTAATGCCTCTGTTGTCTTTCAGAAACAGGTTTAATAAGAAGATTGCGTCATAATCCCTTTTCCAGAAATCTCGCGTAAAGGACTGACCACCGGTTGTGAGCTCACCTTTGGCAAACTGTACAATCGGATCAGTGGTAGACCTTCTTACAGCATTGTCGGTAGCACATTCGAGGTAAGCCGTTTCGTTACTATTATAGTTTTTCCCCGAGTAGTCACTTCCCAAATAGTCGTAACTCCTGCCGATTAATCCCTGGACACTTTCCTGATACGCAAATACGTCATCTCTTGTCTTGTCCCCATTTGGATAGGCATCCAGGAATTTGCTGCATGCTCCTGCTATCAATGCGACTAAAATTATTAATAGATATTTATATTTCATTTTCCTTAAGTTTAAAAGGTTAATTTAACGCCGCCGGTCAATGTGATATTCAACGGATAGTTGGTGACCCCGGCATTGATGTTCTCGGGTTCTACATCTTTTTCTTTCAGTTTATCAAGGGTATAAACATTTGCTCCACGTGCGAATATTCTGAATCCTCTCACCCCTTTCATCCAGTCGAATTTCTGAACCGGCAGGTTCCATGCTATTTCGACATTCTGAATTTTGAAGAAACTATTTTCAACCAATCTAAAACTGGATGTTTTAAAGTTATTTGATATCTGGTAATACGTCAGCTTAGGATATGCACCGCCCAAACCATTCTCGTCAATGTTATCCAAAACAAATTTCGAATAGACGTTATCACCGGATCCACTGGTATAGTATTTACTATTCAACATCTGGTCAGAGAATGCACGGCCGACACCCGTTACAGTCAGGTCAAACTCCTTGTAGGTAACGTTCAAATTGATTGCATAATACAATTTCGGAGTTGAATGCCCAATATACTGTGCATCATTATCGTCCACTACCCCATCATTATTTGCGTCCTCATATTTCAAATCTCCGGCATGAAGGTTTTCTCCAAACTGAGGAATAACATTTGCTTCGGCATCTGTTGCAAAACGTCCAAGGTATTTTAATCCACGAATTGCATCAGACGGACCACCAGCAGTTAGTTGATAAGCGTTCCTGAAATTAGTTTCATCAACCTGTTCAACGGTTGGTTTCTGCGTGAAAGCATTTCCACCGATCATATAACGTAAATCGCCGACCTTATCCCTGAATTTCAGTCCAAGCTCAAATCCTTTATATGAATAGGAATTATAGTTTACAGCAGGAAGCGTACTGGTCGTACCCGAAAGAATTGGGGTCGTATTCGATCTGTTTGTAATTACATCGTATCTTAAGATGTCGTAATAGTTGAACTCCAGAGACAGCTTATTTTTAAGCAATTCAGCATCTATACCAACGTTAAGTTCCTTCCGTTGTTCAAGACCGATGTCTGGGTTTCCGATGCGACTTGGATAGGCACGGTAGTTGTTTGCGGACTGTTTGTAGGTTCCAATCCAGTTTCCAGTATTACTGTAATAAGTTCCGAATTTATCCGTATTCCCTGTGTAGGTATCGAGATTCCAGCGATCACGATAGGCAAAAGGCCCTCTGAAAGCATCAACACTAGTTAATCCGTATTCTCCGCGAACCTTAAGGTAGTTAAGAAAATGCTGGTTTTTCATAAAATTCTCCTCCGATACGATCCAACTTACACCAACAGATGGCGAGGTTGAATAAACATGACCTGGGGCCATGCCGCTTGTTCCGCCATAGTTCAATACTCCCTGGATAGTAATTCTATCCTGATAGGAATAAAGGGCAGTTACAATTCCGGCCTGCTCACGCTGTGGCTCTTCAAATCCGTTTCTCTTGATGGAAGACATCCGGTAGGTGGCTGATCCCAAAAAATAGTGGTCTCCGAATTTTCTGTCGTAGCTTAAGTTTTCGTAGGCAGCATAATTCTGAAAATAAAAGTCGTGCAGATTGTTTCGGCCTGTTGCGTCAAAACCATCCGAATTTTTAGTTAATGATGCGATTCCTAAAGTAGGATTGTAGGTTCTCGGATCAATTTTATAAGAGGTATAATTCTCAGATTTCCCGATTCTCAAAAGGTAGAAGGTATTAAAATCAATAAAGGTACGCGATTTCAACCCAGGTATGATGTTGCTCATATTCCACTCAAACAGCGAACTGATCGCACCATTCCGACCCGACTCATTGTAGTATCCGTTCTTCACAAGATTTCCTACCGGGTTTGTTCCATAGTTAGATGATATCCCATACCACGGTGATTTCAGGGAAGGATCGTTATTAACATATACAGGAAATGCAATTGGAGGCGTGTTCGTGATATCATTCAATAAACTGGGCATTTCTGTTAACCCCATTGCTCCACCACCTTCGGTAATGGTAGTGTTGTATCCATAGTTGGGTGAATCTCTTAACGATATTCCGGCTGAGAAATTCAATTGAACTTTTAAATACTCATTGATCCTGATATCAAGATTCGATCGCGCATTAATTCGTTGATAACCTGCTTTGGGCCCTATTTTAAAATTGTCACCCTCACCATTATAACCAACATAGGCACTGTATTGCATGGCATCTGTTCCTCCGGATGTTGACACACTTGCCCTGGTAAAACTTCGGTTGTCCTTAATCATCAGATCGCGATAATTTACACTTGGATGATTCATATCGTACGGGTCATTTTTAGCATAAGCCGCAATATCATCTTCACTATATAATCCAGTTGTAATTCCACTGTTCTTCTTAGCCAGGTTGTTTAGCCGAGCATAATCAGCGCCTGAAACCCATTCCGGCATTCGGTCGATGATACTTACTCCCTGCTCGAAGTTGACGTTCAGTAAGCGCTCATTCTTTTTGCCGCGTTTGGTTTTTATAAAAACAATTCCGTTTGCAGCAGCAGGGCCGTACATTGTTTTTGATACAATATCACGGACCAGTGATACCGATTCAATTTCATTTGGATCGAGGGGCATTTCGGTGATATCCATACGGACATCATCAATAATGTACATCAAACTACTTCCTCTGGAGTAAAGTCCTACCTTTTCGGCAGCTCCGTACGATCCCAGCTTTTCTTCTGCGCTCATGCCGGGAGAACCATCTCTTTCATAAACTTCCATGCCGGTTACCAGACCCGTCAATGCATTGCGAATATCGGTTGAAGGATACTTATCGAGAACATTGGCATCCAGAACACTTGTACTTCCGGTTAGATGCCGCTTTTTAATCGTCATATAAGGCAACGGTACATCATCAGCAGTCGTCATAAATAACTTCGACCGCACCAACTTAATACTTGGATTGGTAATCAGGTCGTTAACCAATAAAACCTGAGGTTCGTAACCTGGTGATGCTATTGTAACAAACTCGTTGTCGCTCTGGATTGTAAAACTAACCGTACCCGTCTTATCTGTTTGTGTATGGAGCAGGCCTTCTCCAAGTACAATTCGAGCACCGGAAATTACATCACCTTTTTCGTCGGACACTTTTAGTGTCAGTACAATCGCTTTTTGTTTCTTAACTTCCGTCTTATTCTGAGCCTTCAGGTTTACGGCTGATAAAAGCATCAGAAACGCAACGAGAAGCAGACCGTACCTGAAATATCTATTTTTATTTAGTTTCATATGATCATTAATTTGTATGAATTACCAAATCGGATTAGGTGAAAAATTACGCATCTTGTAGTTGTCTTCGGTTGTGAATGGGAAGGTATACATCTCATCTTTCCACATCGACTGGCGGTCGGCCGGCAAAGGCACGCGCAGATACTTGAACCCTTTCGGATAGGTGGTTGAAACGGGTACTTTCTCAATGTCTATGCCATAAAGTACTTGTCCCATTGTTACAGGTGCGTCTAACCAACGGCGGATATCAAAATAGTAGTGCCCCTCGAAACACAATTCAATAACCCGTTCATTTTTTACTCGTTGCAAAAATATTGTTGGAGATAATCCTGTTGGCAGATTAGGCATTCCCACCCTCGTTCTTACGAGGTTTACAGCCTGAGCCGCACTCAGCGAAGCCCCTGGTGCAGTGCCTGCTTCGCCGCCGTAACCTTGTGCTGCAGCTTCGGCATAATTTAGGTACAATTCGGCCACACGAATTATTGGATCTGTAAGATTATAACTTGTTGTCACTTTAGTGTTTGAATCGTAAATAGATTTGCGCTGATAATAACCAGTACGGGTTACGCCAAGAAAAGCAGCAAAATTTAATAATTCACTGAACATCTGTTTTCCACCGATGGTTTCATAATAAATATTTGCAGGATTGTAACCCGCCACTTCGGAGGTCTGATTATAAATGATACCCCATGCAAAGCGTGGATCCCTGTTTGAATATGGATCCTGATCGTTGTAATGGCCAAGTGCTGTAGCAGCAGCCCTGTCAGCAGGAGTATTCAGAGGTTCACCCCATTTTGTTTCAAACTTATCCACTAGATTTTGAGTTGGATTCTCACCCGACATTGCAGTGGCTGCTTGTGCAAATACCCCGTTTGTCAACGATTGCATAGTCGACAATCCAACACTCTGATATTGATTTACAGAATAAGACCATAATTGTTCGTTGGTTCGAGTTACATTCATGAAATTATTTTTGTAAGCCTGTTTTAGGTTACCACTTGCCTGAGAAGCGGTCTGCATGGCAAATCCATAAAATTTACTGGAATCAATGGCTGTCATACATGCTTTTGCTGCATCCTGCCAATCGGTAACACCGTTTTTGTTGTTTTGAGGACTGGCGGCATATAGCAAAGCACGGGCTTTCATCCCGAGTGCTGCAACTCCTGCAGGACGGAACTGCATTGGACTACTTAATTGCAAATCGGCATCACGGCGCATAATTCCGGCTTTCCTAAAATAAACATAAGCCGTATCAAAATCTTGCGCAATCTTTTTACAGGTTTCATTTCTTGACAAACGTGTAAGGTCAAATTCATCACCTGGTGTTAATACCTTCGTAATAAATGGCATAGGACCCCAAATCCGGAAGAGGGCAAAATGAGCATAAGCACGAATGAAGTGTGCTTGTCCAATCAAGTCATCAATATCCACCTGCTGGGCATCCTGCAACATTCCGACATTTTTCAATGTCATGTTACATATTCTGATGCACTCAAACATCGAAGGTAGGATGGGCAAATTCTTTGCCGAAACTGGTCCGGCAAATTTATCGACAGTTCCACCCATCTGACCTCCTTTGATCGATTGTGATTCATACTGACGTCCATTATCACTCATGTCGGTCATTGCATCCCATGAATACTCCATCCGAAGAGAGAAATATAATGGGTGTGCACACTTGATATTGTAATCATTTCCATGAATTCCGTCGTACACACCATCAAAGAATTTCGTGATATTGTTATATTTTGAGAAAACAACATCAGTAGTTAATCCGGCATCAGGTGCTTCGCTCAGATAGCTTTCCAAACATGATGGAAGAATTAACCCAAGTATTACTGCAAGTGTTATTATTTTAAAATATTTTTTCATCGCTTTCTATTTTGTCAGGGTTAAAATCCAATTTTTAGTCCAAATTTAATGCTCGACAATTGCGGGTAAAAACCTTGCGTAAAATCCTTACGTTCAGGGTCTCCCTCGATCAGATTTGTTAAGGTCCAAAGGTTGTTACCTGTAATATAGGTCGTCATATTCGTTATTCCAATGGCCCTTTTAAGGAATCCAGGCTTGAAATTATATCCAAAATATATTTCCTTTAATCTCAGGTAATCGGCTTTTCGCCACAGTCTGTCCTGAATTGCTGTTTCATATCCGCCAAAGTAAGACGAACCTCCACCCCAAACAAGGTTTGGCAGGTTGGCATCTCCGACAAAGTGAATCGTTGAATGGTTGGCATCCGGATTTGTCGGCGTCCAATAATCTAACTGAGAAGCATGGATACGGTAGTTGCCATTCGGGAACTCAATCTCGTAAGCCTGATTGAATGCAACATATTTCCCCTGGTTTCCTTGTAAGTTAAAGTTAAAATCAAAGTTTTTAAAACTAAACCCTCCTCCAAGGGAGAAAGTAATAGGTGGATACATTGATCCTGGGATTGGATAACGGTCTCTGATTGAGATTTTTCCATCAGCATAGTAATCCAAGAATTTATAATCACCAACGTTTAAAGCGCCTACGGGAATTGGTGCAGTAGTGATATGAATGTCATCGACCGAAGTGAAATAACCTGATCCAATCAGTTGTGCGCCTCTGATCTGAGCGCCTAAAGCTTTCCCTTCCTCTTTGGCGTAATCGGGGGCGTATTTTGGGTCATCCTTATATATAATCCGGTTCTCATTAAACCCAAAAATACCTTTCACATAGAAGCTCATATTATCAGTCAATTTCCGATTATATTCAATATCAAGATCAAACCCATGCTTTTTCATTGACCCGAGGTTTTGATCTTTGAAGCTATTTCCCACAGTAAAAGGGATTCTGGGGGGAAGCAACATATTCGTACGATACTCATCGAAGAAATCGACGTTGATCATCAGGTCATTGTTCAGCAAACCAAGCTCAAGCCCAAGATCCTTTTTACGTGCATTTTCCCATTGTGCCACAGGATTAGCTGCCGGATCTTCTTTGATATATCCTCTTGAATCGGTATAATAGTTACTTAGAAACAGCCATCTGGCTGAAGCATTGTCGCTGCCGACAATTCCGTCGGAATAGCGTAATTTCAGTTTGCTTACAAAAGGTACCGCCGATTTGAAGAATCGTTCTTCAGAAACAACCCAACCAAATGCACCCGATGGGAAAAATCCAAATTTCTTGCCAGGTGCAAATCGCTCCGATCCGGTATAGCCGATATTGACCTCTAATAAATACTTATGAGAATAATCATAGGTGGCCCTTCCAACAAGTGCTTCATTTTTAAAGGCATAATCGGTATCCTTCTGCTTTTTCTGTCTGTTAAACAAAGCTAAAGCTGAAACACTATGATTGCCAAATGTATTGGCATAATTCACCGAACCTTCGTAATAAAGATCACGGTAATAACCCGACTCCATTCCTCCAACATTAATATCCAGTGGATTAAGGTTGTATTTATAATAGCCTGTCTGGCCATTTCTATACCAAGGATTTACCCCTGGTTTGCCAACATCTGCCCAGTTAATTTTATACTCTGGACGCGTGTAATCAGCATATAATGTTCTCGTATTGTAATAAGTACTAAAAGCGACCTTACCCTTAAAGGATAAACCCTTGGTAATAAAATCGAGCTTTTGATCGAAAACAATATCTGTAAATAATGTGGAATTCAGATATTTATTAAAGTTTCCCTGAGTAAGTTGGGTATACGGATTGGTTGTAAAACCATTTAGCTTAAGTGCCAGGCGTTCTCCTGTTGCATCCGGATAATCAATATCAGGTATACCATTCACCTTATCGTCGAGCAACCATGCCGGCCATGAAGCGGGAAAAGAGGCAGGAGTTGTAGCATAAAGACTTCTCCATGGTGAAGTTGTTGGCTGATTTTTAATACCCGTTTCACCTCCGATATTAAATGACAAGGTGCTAGTGGGCGTTAAGTTAAAATCGAGATTGGTTCTGTAGTTAAACCGATCGTATTTATAACGTGTATCCTGATAGCCATTTTTATATCCAACGAATAATGTTTGCTCATTGTAATATCCCAATGTTCCGAAATATTTTACAAACTTAGTTCCCCCTGATATATTGAAATTGGCATCAATTGTTGGTGAGAAGGGAAGCGTCATCTCCTTAAACCAGTCGACGTTTGGATATTGCAAAGCTTTTAAAGGAGAAGATGGATTTTGGTATTGATTTAAGTCGCTTTGTGGGATTAATTTGTCAAATTGAGCCCCATTCATTAACCCCATGTTCAAAGCAGACATGGTTGTATATGAATCAATGAATTGCGGAATTCGGGTAGCTTTTTGCATCCCGTAAGATGCGGAAAAGTTCATAACCGGAGCCCCAAGATTTCCACGTTTAGTAGTAACAATAATAACCCCATTTGCCCCTTTCGCCCCGAATACTGCCGTCGCACTGGCATCTTTTAAGACCGAAATTGACCCAACTTCATTCGGATCCAGATCGGTAAAACTTCTTTCTACCCCATCAACAAGTACCAATGGTTGAGATCCATTCCAGCTTGATACGCCACGGATTACAATTTCCGAACTATTAGCACCCGGTTCGCCAGCTTGCTGCATGGTTAATACGCCCGACATTTTGCCGGCTAAAGCATTGGTCACATTTGAGTTTCCTGAGCGCATCAATGATTCGCTTCCTATCTGAACAACCGCTCCTACAACGCTTTCTTTCTTTTGAACGCCATACCCAACAACAACAACTTCATCAATACCAACGGCGCTTTCTGCAAGGGTAATATTATATACGCTACTATTGCCAATCGGTATCTCTTTGGTTAACATCCCTACAAAACTAATAACCAATACCTTCGCGGTATTAGGAACAACAAGCGAATATTTTCCTTCATAATCTGAAGTTATCCCAATAGTTGTTCCTTTGACTAAAACCGTTGCTCCAGGAATAGGGACCCCTTTTTCATCCCTCACGATGCCTGATAATTCCTTTTTCTGTTCAGCAGTCCCAGTTGTCGGTAAACCGCTTAAAGCTAACGGATCTAAGACCTCTACTTTCTTAATAATGATTGCTTTGTGTACGACTTCATAGGTTAAGTCGGTTCCGCTTAAACAAAAATCAAGTACATCCTCAGCTGTAACATCCTTCATCTCGACATCAAGCCCCTTTACGGACCTGACTTCATCAGTCGAATAGAAAAAATTAAACTGTGATTGCTTTTTCATGGTCCAAATAACGAGCTCAAGATCAGCCTTGTCTAAATGAAGATTCATTTTTACAGACTGTGAGTAAGTGACATTGGTTCCTGCGCTAACCTGCAACACGGAGGCCATGATAATAATCCAAACTACTTTCATAATCCTAAGACACTTCGAAAGCGCCCTCACTAAATGAGAGTGCTTTGCAAATTTTTTTTTCATAAATTTGACGTTTAGTTTATACACTAAAAATGTCCTGCTAATGCAGGGTTATCGGGCAGGAGATGTTGCAAGCATTTCCTGCTTTTTTTTACTTCTTTTCGCTAAAAAGAATTGTATTTTTCTTGATTTCAACATTAATTTTTCCGGTAGATCTAATAATATCAAGTATCTGACTTACATCTCCATACCGGTTTAAATTTCCACTAAACCGTAAATTTCTGACAGATTCTTCACTGTAAAGAACTTCAGCCGAATACCACCTGGTTAATGTGGTCATAATATCTTCGAGACGTGAATCGTAAAAAATCAGATTTCCATCTTTCCAGGCTGTATAAAGGTTCACGTCCACCTTTTTAATATCGGTCTGGCCATTTTTTGTATAAAATGTAGCCTGTTCTTCCGGCACCAATAACCTGCTGTCATTACTATTATGCGAATTAATCTTTACGCGGCCCTCAACAAGGGTTGTTACAATTTTTTCGGTATTCTCATAGGCATTTAAATTAAAAGATGTTCCTAAAACTTCGATGCTTATAGCTGAGGTTCTGATAATAAATGGCCAGTCCTCATCCTTTTTTACTTCAAAATATGCCTCTCCTGTCAACTCAACCTCACGTGATTGGCCCGAAAACGTTACCGGGTATTTGAAACTGCTCATCGCATTTAGATATACCCGTGTGCCATCTGCCAGAACAATGTTATATTCTCCGCCTCTGGGAATATTAATGGTATTAAAAATGGGGTGCGTCGTTTCTTCAGCCGATTGATTTGTATAGTTCAGCTTGCCATCACTTTTCTCAATTAATGTCCCATCTTTTTCCCTGATAGACAAATTGCTGGCTGAATCGAGCAGTACAGTTTTACCATCATTCAAAATCAATACAGCCTTTGTCGAACCCGGATGGATTTTACAAGTAGGGGCAATATTACGATGATGATGATCTGACCCCCAACTGGTATAAAAATAAATTCCGCCAACAATTATAAGAGGAAGTAGAATTGCGGCTGCAAATTTTATCATTTTTCTTTCAATAACAAGCTTTCGTCTCTTTTCAATTAAAGAAGCAATAGACTTCCAACCAACCAGAATATCAATTTTTTGATATTCAAGATTCCGTTTGTTAAAATTCGTTGATTTTTTTACGTTCGAATAGAGCCTGTAATTTTCAGGAGATTCATCAATCCATTCCTTGAGCTTCATGGCATCATCAGCGTTCAACTCTTCGCTCACTTCCAAGGCAATCAATCTCACAATTTCGTTATAATGCTGATATTCGAACATTTTTTACTAATGATTTATCTTTAGTAGTTGTATCCAGGTTTTGTAGTAAAACACGTAAACTCGAAAACCGGGTGACAAAATTTTTATTTTTTAAAAAAATTAATTGGACTTTGCAGCGCAAAGAAGCATGAAAAGCATGAAAACATTCTCCTTCAACTCCTTTCGCATCGATTTAAAAGCCCTCAATTTTATCGTTTTTATGGTATTTACCGTAACATTAAGCTGTTCTGCAATTGCCTGGTTTTTTAAACCGTCAAGAGCTAATTCAATCACCCTTTGACCCTGGGCAGGAAGATTCCGTACCGCTTCATATATGATCTGATAGGTTTCCTCTTCGATCAGATTGTCCCTGAAAAAAATTTCAGAATTAAGTTGTTCAAAGTTCAGACATTTCCGCTGTTTCTGATCCCGCAAATAATTCAGACTTCTGTTTTTTACATATTTAAAAAGGTATCCTTTTGCAGAATCTATTGAATGGACATCTTTCCTTATATTCCAAATGGATATAAAAGCATCCTGAACAATATCGAGGGACTCATCCGAATTCTTCAGGTATTTATTGGCAAACAGACACAACGAAGGGTAAAAGCTTTCAAAAAACTGTTTAAAGGCATTCACATTTCCTTTCTTAATATCTAGTATTAATTGGTCAGAATCCATCATATTTAAGCCAATTTTCTTCATTGTAAATTTTATTCAATATCAAAAATGAAAATAGATCGGAGAAATAAAAAAGGGATTACTTCTGATGAAAAGTGCATATATACTTCTCGTATTAAAAACATGAATAGGTTAGAATTCCTTGAGTTTCCCTTCCGATATTCCGAAGGCAAATATGCACACAATTGCGCACCCTTGCAAAGATGTCAGTAAAATAAATAATCAGCATTGACGATTATTTTCCAATGAAAGTTGATACAAATCCTTCCGTATCAGTTTTCGAGTGAAGTAACATTCATACCATCAAGTGATTTCGCAAAACAAAGAATACCCTCATTGCGTGATTTTTCAGATCGTACTGATTCAATCTCTATCTATGTGTGACCAGACCCCTTTTGAATTTCAACATTGCGAAGTCAGATTTATTTGATTTTTAGCCGTTTTTTTTATGTTGAAGAACAAGAATTTCTCTATCAAATATCAGTATTTTATTGAGAAATGTTTTTTATATTTGAACTCATTACCAAACTGGTTAAGCATCAATCGCATTACAACATACCAACGATCTCATCAATATATTCTGATAATCTAATTTTAAGGAGGACGGGAAATGATCACCAAAGATGAAGTTTGCAATGTTCATGCAATGACAGAGGAGGCTAAATACAACCTTCTGAAGGAAGTAATAACCGATTACGACCGAAAAGAGAGTAACCTGATTCAGATTTTGCACATGGCACAGGCCATATTTGGCTATGTTCCAGCTGAGGTACAGCATTTTATTGCCGATCAGATGGAGTTGTCCTTGTCGAAGGTTAACAGCGTTTTAACCTTTTATTCTTTTTTCTCAACACAACCAAAAGGTAAATACACGGTTTCAATTTGCCTGGGAACTGCCTGCTATGTACGTGGGGGCAAGGAAGTGCTGAACAAACTAAAATCGGTGCTTGGCATCGATGTCGGGGCCACTACAGAAGACAAAATATTCTCGCTTAGCGTCATGCGTTGCATCGGAGCATGTGGATTAGCGCCCGCAATGACGATTAACAACAAAGTCTACAAGCAGGTGAATCCCAATAAAATTCCACGCATTCTTGGAATGCTGAAATAGCGATCATGCTCATTCTATCTTAATTCGTCCCATTCTATCATCGGTTGACCTCACATAATTACGCTAAAATGCCATGAAAATTAATAGTATCAATGATCTGGAAGCGATCAGGAACGAGTATCTGGCTCAGGAGAAAGAATTTCAGTACACCGCTCATATTTGCTATGCTGCCGGTTGTATTTCGTCCGACTGCAAGGATTTCAAAGAGGCCTTTGCGCAGGCATTGGAGCATGAAAACCTTCAGTCAAAAGTCAGAATAAAATTGACGGGATGTATGGGCGCTTGTACCCTTGGACCCACTTTAATTATAAACCCCGGCAGCATCCTATATTGTAATGTTAATCCGGCGAGTGCTGTCACGATCGTGAATCAGCATATCAGAAAAGGGAAAATTGCCGAAAAATTTTGCTACAAAGATCCCGACACAGGTGAGATCATTCCCAATCTGCACAACATCCCATTTTTCAAACATCAGAAAAAGATCGTTCTTCAGAACTGCGGTGTCATTGACTACGCATCCATCAATGAATATATAGCCCATGACGGTTATTTTGCCCTGGGGAAAGTTCTCAGTTCGATGACGGCCCTTGAGGTGATCGACGAAATAAAAAAATCGGGATTGCGCGGCCGTGGCGGCGGCGGCTTCCCTACGGGTTTCAAATGGGCGATGGCGAATGCGGCAAAAGCAGATCAGAAATATATTATCTGCAACGCCGACGAGGGTGATCCTGGCGCCTTTATGGATCGGAGTTTGCTCGAAGGTGATTCCCATACGGTGATTGAAGGAATGATGATTGGTGGTTATGCGATTGGAGCTTCCAAAGGGATCGTTTATATCAGAGCAGAATATCCGATTGCAGTTGAAAGACTTACCATGGCCATCAAAGCGGCCAGAGAACAAGGACTTTTGGGCGAAAATATTTTGGGGAGCGATTTTAGTTTTGATATTGACATCAGGATCGGCGCGGGTGCATTTGTATGCGGCGAAGAGACCGCATTGATGAATTCAGTGGAGGGGAAAAGGGGCGAACCCCGACAGAAACCTCCATTTCCTACACAAAGTGGTTTATTTGGAAAACCAACCGTGATTAATAATGTCGAAACGCTTGGCAATATTGCCCCCATCATCTTAAAAGGTGGTGCATGGTTCTCCTCCATCGGTACAGAGAAAAGCAAAGGGACCAAAGTATTTGCCCTTGCCGGTGATATCGTTCACAAGGGATTGATTGAAGTTCCAATGGGGATCACATTAGGCGAAATCATTTATGATGTCGGTGGCGGAATTCCAAAAGGGAAGACCTTTAAAGTAGCGCAGACAGGTGGTCCTTCCGGCGGTTGCCTTACCCCGGGGCACCTCAACGTCGCGATTGACTATGATTCATTGATTCAGCATGGCGCCATTATGGGGTCGGGTGGATTAATCTGCGCCGACGAAGACACCTGCATGGTGGATATGGCCCGGTTTTTTATGGATTTTGTCCAGGATGAGTCGTGTGGGAAATGTATTCCTTGTCGCATCGGGACAAAACGAATGCTCGAAATTCTCGAGAGAATAACAGTTGGGGAAGGGAAAGAGGGTGATGTAGAATTACTCATTGAGTTGGGCGATTCAATAAAAGATTCCGCGATTTGTGGTTTAGGTCAAACAGCCCCCAACCCGGTTCTAAGCACCATTAAATATTTCAGGCACGAATATGACGAGCATATCCGGCATAAGTACTGTCGTTCCGGAGTTTGCAGCAATCTTTTCATCTCTCCTTGTCAGAATGCCTGTCCAGCCGGAGTGAATGTCCCAGGATACATTGCCCTTATTGCTGCCGGACGTGTGCGTGATGCATATAACCTGATCCGTCAGGAGAATCCTTTTCCATCCATCTGCGGTAGGGTTTGTACACATCCATGCGAAAGTAAATGTCGGCGTGCACAGATCGACGAACCAATAGCGATTGCTGATCTGAAACGCTATGCAGCTGATTATGTACTGAATTCGGGAGAGCCATTTATGAGCTTGATCTTCCAGAAAAACGGAAAGTCTGTTGGAATTATCGGAGCCGGTCCTTCGGGATTGACCTGCGGTTATTATTTGGCACGGCTTGGCTATACGGTTGATATTTATGAAGAGAAAAGTGTTGCGGGAGGAATTCTGGCATACGGAATACCCGAATACCGGCTGCCCAAGGAGGAATTGAGTAAAGAGATCGACTCAATCACAAGGGCTGGAATCAATATCATCTATAATTCAAAGATCGGAACCGACATAACATTTAATGAGTTAAAAGCAAAATACAATGCCATTTATATTGCCACGGGAACCCAGCTTTCGCGGAAAATAGGAATCAAAGGGGAAGAGAAAACAGGTGTTTATCACGGGCTTGATTTCCTGCGGGATATAAATCTGAAAAAGGATGTGGAAGTAAAGGGAATCGTTGCAGTAATTGGTGGCGGAAGCACTGCTATAGATGCAGCAAGATCGGCTCTTCGCCTTGGTGCTCAAAAGGTGCATCTACTTTATCGCAGAACCAAGGAAGAGATGCCAGCCGATAAACGTGAGGTTGATGATGCCATTGAAGAAGGTGTAATTCTGCATGAACTGGTTGCTCCGGTTCGCTTTATCGGAAATGGAGCCGTCACCCATATTGAATGTATAAAAATGAAACCCGGTAGTTTTGGGAAAGATGGCCGGCGCGTGCCGATGGCTGTTCCTAATTCCAACTTTTTGATGGAGATCGACCTGGCAATTCCTGCTGTAAGCCAATATTCCGATTTCCCGTTTATTACTAAAGCTGATGTGGGGATTACCGATTGGGGAACCTTCATTGTCGATCCGGATACGCAAATGACAACGCAGCCTGGAATTTTTGCAGGCGGAGATGTGGCACGCGGATCGGATGTTGTAATCACAGCTATTGCAGATGGGAAGAATGCGGCAAAATCAATCGATAAATTCCTCGGAGGGAAAGGCAAATTAAATACCGGAGAACCGATTGAGCTTCCTGCCAGAGGGCCAGAGGAGGGGAATTCAGTTGAACATGAGCGCTTTCAAATGCGATACCTCGATCTTGAAGAGCGGAAAGGAAACTTTAATGAAGTTCCACTTGGCTTCCATAAGCTGAATGCCATTGCTGAAGCGATGAGATGTTTACAATGTTCCAAACGTTAAACTGCCTAAATCCAAATTGCCATGATAAATCTTACCATCAATAATAAAGCGATTCAGGTCGAAGAAGGGACGACTATTTTTGAAGCTGCCAAACATCACAATATTTTAATCCCTCACCTTTGTTACATGGAAAACGTTCACCAGATTGGTTCATGCCGGATTTGCGTAGTCGAAGTGGAAGGGGGGAAAACCCTGATGGCGTCTTGCGTCACAGAAGCGAAAGACGGGATGATTGTCCATACTAATTCCGAACGGGTTCGAAATGTCCGAAAAGTGATTTACGAGTTGATGCTTTCTGATCATCCCAAAGAGTGCCTTCGTTGCTGGAGAAATCAAAACTGTGAATTGCAGGATCTGGGGAATCTAATTCAAATCAAGGAATTCAGGTACGAAGGTGCTAAATCGAAAGACATTATCGACAGTTCGAGTCCATCGATTGTGCGCGACAGTTCAAAATGTATTCTCTGCCGCCGATGTGTAACAGTATGCAACGATATTCAGGGCGTTGCACTGATGAATCCGCACCATCGCGGTTTTTCCACCTTTATCGGCCCATCGGAGGACGAACTCTTAGGAGAATCTATTTGTACCAATTGCGGGCAGTGTGTGCTGGTTTGCCCGGTTGGAGCATTAAAAGAAAAAGATTCAACTTCAATAGTTTGGGAAGCACTCTACGACAAGTCGAAAACGGTTGTAGTACAGACAGCGCCTGCAGTAAGAGCCGCGCTCGGAGAAATTTTTGATTATGAACCTGGCACTTTAGTCACTGGCAAAATGGCTTCAGCATTGCACGAACTGGGTTTTAATTACGTTTTCGATACTAATTTTGCAGCCGATCTTACAATCATGGAAGAGGGCTCCGAGTTTCTTGAAAGAGTAAAAAATGCTTTTACAGCACCTGCTGAAAATGCAGTTCTTCCAATGATTACAAGTTGCAGCCCTGGTTGGATAAAATTCATGGAACACCAGTATCCCGATCAGTTAGCCCATCTTTCGAGTTGTAAATCACCACACATGATGCTTGGCGCGCTTTCTAAATCGTACTTTGCTGAGAAGATCAATATTGATCCCGCAAATATTTTTGTTGTTTCAGTAATGCCATGTACCGCCAAAAAGTTTGAGATTTTACGCCCGGAAATGTATAATAACGGACATGCCAATGTTGACGCAGTTATTACAACACGCGAACTCGGACGCATGATTAAGGATGGAGGAATTGACTTCAGGAACCTCCCGGATGGTGAATTTGACAGTCCTTTGGGACTCTCATCAGGAGCTGCAGATATCTTCGGAACAACCGGCGGCGTGATGGAAGCAGCATTACGCACGGTTTATGAATTGGTGACTGGGCGTGAACTTCCTACAGGCAATCTTCACATTATGCCCCTCGAAGGATTGGACAGAATTAAAACCGCTGAATTGAAAATCGAAAATCCATTGGAAGCATTTAGTTTTTTAGCCGGAGTAACTGTAAAAGTCGCTGTCACAAGTGGATTAAAAGGTGCGGCCATTCTTCTTGATGAGATTAAAGAGGGAAAAAGCCCTTACCACTTTATTGAAATAATGGGGTGCCCTGGTGGCTGTATCAGTGGCGGAGGACAACCCCGGCCCGTAAATGATACGATCAGGACATTGCGACTTGAAGCAATCTACAGAGAGGATGAGGGGAAAAAATTAAGAAAATCGCACGAAAATCAGGATATCATGATGCTGTACCGCGACTTCTTAGGAATACCCCTTGGACATAAATCGCATGAATTGCTTCATACGGTTTATACCAAAAGGTCGAAGACCTAATTTGAATATCGCATCCAGTAATTACATGTAGGAGTGAAAAGAATGATCGACCTTAAAGTCAGACGATTTTAATCTCTAAATTATTTTCGAAAGATCCCGGTATATGACTTATTTATTACCCGGCAGACCAAAGCAAAAAGGTGATAGACTCGATTATTTTAGGTCAGTCAAATTATCATTTTATTGAGTTTATGACTTGTCCCGAAGGATGTTTGGGCGGCGGCGGTAATCCGGATACCAACCAATCCCGAGCTTCGGCGTAAACGGACCAAAGCCATTTATGCCGAAGATGAAGGGATGCCGCTTCGGAAATCGCATCAGAATCCGGAAATCATTAAAATTTACAAGGATTTTCTGGGGAAACCGCTTGGAGAAAAATCGCATCATTTATTACACACAAAATACACGGCAAGGAAAAGATATTAAAAGGCTTTAAAAACATCGTACCCATACCTGATAATCATGATCGTAACGATGATCAGGAAAAAGATCCGGATGAACCCGTTTCCTTTTTTGAGTGCCATCTTACTTCCGATGATACTTCCTGCGATATTGAAAATTGCCAGTAATAGTGCGATTCCAAGGATGTAGTTTCCCTGACGGATAAAAACGATCAGTGCTGATATGTTTGTCATGCAATTGACAATTTTTGCATAGGCAGATGCCTGAACAAATTCAAAACCAAGTATAATTACAAATGCAAGCACAAAAAAACTGCCTGTTCCTGGCCCAAAAAATCCGTCATAGAATCCAATAACTAATCCGATTGCAGCCCCAAGTATCATCTGACGAGTCAAGGAAAGTTGTTTGGACTGGATTTTCCCAAGATCTTTTTTGATAAAAGTATAAACCGCAATCGCAATTAGTATTATGAGAATGATTGGCTTTAATGTGGCCGGATTGATAATACTTACGATTCTTGCGCCAAAATAGGATGCTATAAACGATGCAAATGAGATCGTGATCAACAGTTTCACATTAAACCGGATGCGTTTGGCGTATTGAAATGCAGCCATCGAAGTTCCTGAAAGCGCTGCAATCTTATTCGTTCCAAAGATGGTCGGAAGTGAGGCATTTGGCAGCGTAACGAGTAATGCGGGAAGTTGAATCAGTCCGCCGCCGCCAACAACCGCATCAATAAAGCCGGCCATAAATGCCAAGGCAGATAATATCAATAAAGTGAACAGACTGTAATCTGAAAAAATGCCGGAAATATCCATTCGCAGGGAACACTTAAAAATTAGTCAGGTGACAAAGCTAACCTATCTTTTTGCAACCGTTTTCTTTTTGCAGAAATTTATTTGCAGGCAGGAACAGTCTGAATCTCTTTCTTTTTGGCATTAAAGTCTTCCCAGCCTTTGCTATCCCAGTTAGGCCGGTTACCCTGCTCATCGAAAAGCTGACAATACATACACGACCACAGACCCGCATAAATATTGTAATATTTCTTCCCGTTGTATTCAATAATAGTAACGTCAGTTATATTGCAAATACTAAATGGCGTAATGAGTTCCGTGATTTTTAACTGAAGCCATACCGGGAATTCTTCGGAACCTGTGATTAAATCTTTTTTATGACAGGAAAGAAAGCTTATCATTAGAATAATAGTGGCGCAAAGGATCAAACGTCTCATAAGGTTAATTTTAGCTCAAATATACGCAATAGAAATTAAACAAAAAAGACGTAACTCCATTTGTTGGATTACGTCTTCCTGTTAAATGACAGCTAAAAGGATAATTACATTTCAGAGCTTGGTTTACTTTCGTTCGTGATTATTGATTTAGAACTCTTTGAATTGCCTTTCGCACCAAAAGAATAAGAGATGGTAAAATAGAGAACCTGGGTTTCGGTTTTGCGCCAGTTATCAGCTGTAAAATTTGATCCCCACGAGGTGTAGCTGTTTTTAAGTGTGTTAAATACATCTGAGGCCCGAAGCGTCAGCGACAACTTATTCTTCAGAAGATCTTTCTTTACGGCAAAATCCATTGAATACTGGGGTTCCATTCTGGAATAAACACCCACTATCGGACCCGCATAATTTGCAATAAGCTGAAAGGAAAGGCTCTTCGAAGGAGTCCAGCTTGAATTGATGCGACCCAGGTAGGAATAATTGCTGGCAGAATTATCTTGTACGTCGTCCTTAATAAGATTTCTGAAGAAGCTCGCATTTCCATTTATTTTCCACCAATTATAAATGGAATGTTCGAAAGTAAATTCCAATCCATAATTCTGACTGGTTGACATATTCTGGGGTGCCATATGCGATATCCCATTATCATCGAGCAATGTCACCGAATTAATCGGGTTAGCAATGTGCTTGTAGAAAGCGGTAAAACCTAATACCGTTTTATCCCAGTTGCCATTGTATCCAAGCTCAACGGTGTTTATATATTCAGGCTTTAAATTCGGATTTCCGCTGCGGAAAACTTCAAGATTTGACCGGTCAATAAATGGATTAATCATCCGGGCAGAAGGCCTTTTAATTGTGCGACTGTAACTAAGCTGCAGCTCGTTATTTTCGTTCAGCGGATGTATGAAACTGAGTGAAGGATAAAAATTGAAATAGTTTTGGCTGATTTTCTCATTGTTAACATCCTGCTTCCCATCAATAAGTGTTTGTTCAATCCGCAGTCCTGACTGAATGGAGGTTCCTCCTAATTTACCGGACCAAAGGCTGTAAATTGCGTGAATTTGTTCATTATAGGCAAATAAGTTCTTTTGGGTGAGATCTTCAACAAGCGTTCCGTCGATGGAATTGTACAGGTGGAAATTACTTTCGTTGCCCCTGACAATGCTGTGAATCCCACTTTCAAGTTTCGAACCATTCTCAAAAGGCAAAACCCAATTCATTTGCAGGTTTGAATTGTAACTATCGGAACCCGAAGTTATTTCCTTCAATTCAGTTTTTGCTGCAAACTGATAAATCTGGGGTTGATTGATAGAAGCCGATGTAGTAGATAAAGTATAATCGACGGTCAGTTCTTCCCCTTTTTTATCAAATAATTTCCGGTAAGCAAGCAGGTAATCGTTCGAAGTTTCTTTTTCGACCTCTTTATTGATCACATAAACACTTCCGGTTTTATTCATCGACCGATCGAAATATTGCGAAAGCGTCATATCCGCATCCGTCATACGCGATGGATTGTACGCATAACTCATTGTCAGTTTGTTTTGAGAATTAAAATTGAAGTTTGAACCAATTGTGAAACTGTTTTTATTGATATCGAGATTTGTTTTGGCATCCTGCTGTAAGAAGTGGACAGAGTCAGAATCAAATGCTTCCCTGAGTAAATAACGCGAGGTAACAGCCATCTTGTTCATTCCGCTGTACGAAGCAAATAAATTGATTTTTCCAAGGTTGTAATTGAGGTTTAACGACTCGTTGTATTTTTCCCCGGTCCCCGCGGTAACCATCGCATTTCCGCTAAAGCCCGCTTTTTTTACCTGTTTCATTTTGATGTTAATGATTCCGCTTTTACCTTCCGGATTATATTTTGCAGAAGGATTGTTAATGATCTCGAGGCTTTCGATATCTGCTGCCGGAATCTGATCGAGTCTGGTTGCATCAATTGAAGTTGGCCGACCGTCAATCAGGATACTTACGCCGGAATTACCACGCAGATTCACAACTCCATCGGCATCAACCGCTAAACCTGGCACATTCTTTATCAAATCAATGGCAGTCCCCTCCGGTTGAATTAATATCTTTTGAAACATTGATTACCTTTTTGTCAATTTTTGATTGGTAAGTCTTCTGAACGCCAACAACCGAAACTTCTCCGATGGCAGTTGCAACTTTATTAAAATTAATGATTCCAAGATCTAACGTAAAACCCGGTTTATTGAATACAACCCGCTGCATTTTTTTATCTTCATAACCTACGAAAGTAATAGCGAGGTCGTACTCTCCCTGTGGAATTTTCGACAATTCGAATGCACCTTTATCGCCTGAAATCGACCATGTCACAACAACCGTTTTATTCAACGCGTACAATACAACATTTGCAAATTCCACGGGAACCTGATCATCTGCATCAACTAAAACTCCTTTAATCTTGCAGTTTGAATCAACTGGAACTGACTGTTGGGCATGTGCTCCTTGCAGGAATACAAATAATAAGATGACAGAAATAATGACCTTTATTGTTTTCATAGCTTAACCCTCCAAAATTGAATTTTCATTTTTTATGAAACGAAAGTAGCCTCAGCGGGAAAGGAAAATTCAATAAAGGAAATGAAGCTGTAAAACCGGGTGGCGAAATGACCTATTGAGGTGGTGAGCTTTGGTTGGAATAATTGCCATCGCCGGGGATTAGGGAAAAGCGGATATCATGGAATCCCGTTATGTTGTGTTAATCAACTTTAGTGTCAGTTGATTAAAAGGGAATACGATGATTCTAAGTGAAGTTGGATGATCTTTTCTTAATTTGAAAACCCACGCGAAAGTCAGTATCGGGAATATTCCCAGTGCAAATCCCATGTAGGTAAGGACCTGCAAAATCAGCCCTGACTGAACCACAATTTAAAATCAGTAATCCGCGCCTTGCTGACCAATACCTTTTCTGGTGCTGTTGGTTTTAAATTGATGGAAAGCCGGTTATTGAACCACAAATCGATGTCCTTAATTGCTTTCCGTGCAATGACAAACTGGCGGTTTGCCTTATAAAAATCTTTTGGATTGAGCATGGCTGACAGTTCATCCATTGTATATTGCATTACAAATGCCTTTTCTTCAAAAGTCACTGCTTTTACGATATTCAGATCAATAAAAATATATGCGATATCATTGGCAATCAACGGAACAAGTTTATCACCCTTTTGGCTGACAAGAAAATGGGTTTTGTAATCGTTACTGGGTTTAAGTATGGATAAAATCCTTTTCAACTCATCAGAAGTGACATTGCCTTTCGTGATATTTTTAAGTTTACTAAGCGCTTTCTTTACGGCGGCTGCATCAATTGGCTTCAGCAAATAGTCGATGCTGTTTACCTTAAATGCCTGCAATGCATAAGCATCATAAGCCGTTGTGAAAATTACCGGACAATTGATATCAATGAGTTTAAATATTTCGAAAGCAGAACCATCAGCCAGGTGGATATCCATAAAGACCAAATCGGGATCTTCATTGTTCCCGAACCATTCTACCGTATCGGCAATACTCTCAAGCACTGCAACCGGTGTAACATCGCCTATCTCTTTGAATATGCTTGCGAGGTTGCGGACTGCCAACTCCTCATCTTCAATTATTAGTACATTCATGGCTTTAAAAGAGGTATTTCCACTACAAAGTTACTTCCATCATTTTTAATCAGAACCTCTTTCCCTGCAAGAATCCGGTATTGGTTCGACAAATTAACCAATCCTAACCCGGTTCCGGTTTCAGGGGAAAACTTTTTATTGATATTGTTCTTTACAACAAGAGTATCATCAGTAGTTGACACTGATATTTCCAAAGGATTCCGTTTACTGATCTCATTGTGCTTTATTGCGTTTTCGATAAGTATTTGCAAAGCCAGCGGTGGAATTCTATATTCCATCAGTTTGTTACTGATATTTTGAAACAATGAAATATTTTTATTAAAACGTAATTTGATCAAAAAGAAGTATGACTCAACAAACAGTAATTCATCGTTTAAACTTACCAGTTTGTTTTCGTTTGCCTGAAGTGTGTAACGCAGAACCGATGATAAATGATTCAGGTATTCCTGTGCTACTTCAGGAGCTTCCCTTATCAGTGTTTTCAAAGAATTGAGCGAATTGAATAAAAAATGGGGACTTACCTGGTTTTTGAGCGCATCAAATTGCCGCTGAAGGTTTTCAATTCTCAAATCCTGTATTTCCAACCTGTTTTGCTGGTTCTGATAAATAACCTTGATTACATAAATACAAATGATTACAACCAGGGCAACAAAAAAATCTTTAAACACGAACGCACCTTCATGTCTGACAGCCTCTACTCTTGGGAACATAAGCCCTTTTAACTGAAACAGATAATGACTAAGTATCAGAACGATTGAAAATGAGACCAGCAAAGCAATGATGATTGTAACAGGTTTGTGTGTTTTATTGGTTTGAAGCGGCTTCAGAATGTAAAAATTTATAAGGAATAGCAGTGAACAAATAACGAAGGTTATCAGTAGTTCAGATAAAATATTGCAAACAAAATAAATTGTTGAGCTCTGAATTGAGGAATGTGAAATTGTCTCATCGAATACCCGGCTGAAATGCACCAATATGCTGATGGATAATGAAAGCCATATCGTTAAGACAATGTATTTCCTGGTGATTTTATGATCCATCCGGCTAAATTTTTATAGAATGAAGATCTGAATAGGCTTCTATTTGAAAGACACGATAAAGATAAAATTAAAAGGGAATCTAATTGGCGTAAAACTTACGTTTGAAATAAAAAGCCACATTCACCAATGCAATCATCACCGGCACTTCCACCAATGGACCTATAACTGCGGCAAAAGCCTCACCCGAATTGATACCAAAGACCGCAATAGCAACAGCAATGGCCAATTCAAAGTTATTACTGGCGGCGGTAAATGACAATGTTGCAGATTGTTCATAATTGGCTCCGGCCTTTTTACTCATCCAGAATGAAAGGACAAACATCACTACGAAATAGATCAGTAAGGGTATTGCAATTCTGACAACATCAAGCGGAATTTTAATAATATATTCTCCTTTCAACGAGAACATCACCACAATTGTGAAGAGCAATGCAATCAATGTTAACGGACTGATCTTTGGAATAAATTTGGTATGGTACCAGACTTTACTCTTGACGCGGATCAGAATAAATCTTGTCAGAAATCCGGCAATAAATGGGATTCCCAGGTAAATAAATACGCTTTTGGCGATCTCTCCAATGGTGATATTTGAAACTGCATCGTTGACGGGTAATCCAAACCAGCCCGGAAGAACTGCAATAAAGAACCAGGCGTAAACAGAGAAAAACAATACCTGAAAAATAGAGTTAAAAGCCACAAGTCCAGCGGCATATTGAGTATCTCCTTTTGCAAGATCGTTCCATACAATGACCATCGCAATACATCGGGCGAGTCCGATCAATATCAGTCCGTACATATAATCGATGTTGAACTGCAGAAAGACAACGGCGAGGGCGAACATCAATACTGGTCCGATAATCCAGTTTTGCACAAGCGAAAGACCCAGAATTTTATAATTTCGGAATACTTCACCCAGTTCTTCATATTTTACTTTTGCCATTGGAGGATATATCATTACAATCAAGCCAATGGCGATGGGAATATTCGTAGAGCCCGATGACATACTGTTCCAGAAATCAGCTACTCCAGGTGAACTCCATCCGGCAGCAACTCCGACAAACATGGCAAGAAAGATCCACAGGGTAAGAAAGCGATCGAAAAATTTTAAGCGGGTTTTCATATATCAAATTTTAAAATCGATTCAGTTGAAATTTATAAGCAACTTCAGTTCTTAATTAATTCACAGCATTGCATCTTCAGGCAAATTCTTCGATGAGTTGCTTCGTGCGCTTCTTTTAAGATCGGGAATCCAAGCAGATCCAATAGCTTTTCATTTAACCGTCGGTTTTTTCCCTTGAACGGATGACAGTGAATATGAATGGCAGGATTGAAATTCAATTCAATAATCGCATAATTATCATCGGTTGCTTCTTGTTTATAGTCAGGAATAATCATATCGAGTCCTGTGATTTTCACATCCAGCGCTTGTGCAGCCCTTACTGCAATTTGTTTATACGAATCTGGAATCTCATCTGTAAAATCGATGCTGTCGCCTCCTGTACTGATATTCGAGTTTTCACGCAGAAATATCGTTACATCTTTACCCGGAATAGATTCAAAATCTTTGTCCTGAGCTTTTAAAAACATCAGTTCTGCTTCACCCATTTGTATCTTTTCCAACGGCGTATGGTAACCTTTACCCCGCAAAGGATCTTTGTTTTTCTCGATAACCAGTTCGTGTATCGTGTTGATGCCATTACCGGTCACATTTGCCGGAACACGGTGCAGAATACCAACTACTTCGTCAGCCATCACAAAAATCCGGAACTCTTTTCCTTCGATAAATTCCTCGATCAAAATACCTGAATCGAAGTTAAAAGCAATATCAACGGCTCTTTCAAAAATGGCTGCGTCTGAATTGGTTTTCAGAATGGTAATGCCTAATCCGAAATTGGTAAGTTTTGGTTTTATCACAACCGCCTTATCCCTGAAATACTGAAAACCGGCTTTTGCACTGATTTGATCCGTATAATCCAATCCTTTCGGAATCCTGATGCCATGTTCTTCAAGAATTTGTTTGGTGATCACCTTGTTCTCCATCGCTAATATGCTGGCATAATTATCAAGCGAAGTTTTGGTTGCCTGACGCACATATTGGATATTCTGATCGCGCTTCAGGCGAATGAAATTCTCGCCCCTGTCGAGAATATCAAATGCAATCCCCCGGCGAACGGCTTCGCGAAGCAGCAGTTGGGTCGAGAGCTCCATATCTTCCAGTCCTTTGAAATTGAAGCTGTTTTGTTTGCTTTGCTGTAAGTATCGTTTTGCTTTCTCAAGATGAAAAGGAATAAATCCTTTCACATCCGTTTCTTTCAGTATTTGGTGAACGATTCTACGGTCAGGATGATTCACCATTTCCTGCACATACGTCAACGAATTTGAATAGTCGCTGTTATCAATTCCTAATGATGCATATAAATCGAGCATTTCCCCGATCACCCGTTTGGCTTCGTATAAGGCATTTATAGCAGCGCCATTTTCAGTTTTAACCTCAACATTGGTATTTAAGCCATACAATGAAATATGTCCATGGTTTGAATTCGCAATGGTTTGAAATTCGGCAGCGAAATCATTCTGCTCATCGGTAAGAAGTCCATAAATCGCCAGCCAATGAATAAAATGAAGCATGTCCGGCGTAATTCCAGTCTTGCTCAACGGATTAATATCAGGAAACCTGACTTCAACATAAGAAATCGATTCGGAATTATTAATGAATTTAGGTCTTACAGAAGCGTAAAGTTCTTTCGTTGCTGTGAGCGTTCCGTTTTTCACCATTTGCTCAATGCTTCTAAGGTAACCGTTTGCTGTGCCATAATCGGGAAATAAATCTACCAGATTTCCATACCCGAAACAGCTGTTGCGAATCGATAACCCGCGTGTTTTAGCATTGAAATAGAGCGGGAGATCGCAGCATTTTAATTCATAGGTTGGATCGACAATGGGGCTGCTTCCAAAAATCAACACATAAAGCCAGCGGTAACGCAAGAGCTGTCGCGTGATTTTCAAATAAACCTCATCCTTAAATTCTTCAGCAGAAATTGTTTGCGAAGAGCTTTGATAAAGCATCTCCAACAACGTTTCATCCAACGAAATATTAAAATGAATACCCGAGATGGCCTGTTTTTTTCTGCCATATTTCAATGCAAGCTTATTCCGGTACTCCTGTTCTTTGCGGCCACCTTTTGCATATTTCGCAATCGGAATCTGATCCTCATCAGGCAAAATGGGAGGTATACTTTGCGGCCAGAGATATTCATCTTCGAGTTCAAGACTCACAATATCATGAATCGTTTCGAGGAAACCCAATGCTTGTTCAATGGATGGCAATGGCGGCGTAATCATTTCAACCTGGCTTTCAGAAAAGTCGGTGGTGATGTACGAATGATTCAGTTTGTCGCCGAAAATCTCCGGATGAGGTGTTTGCGCAATTACACCATGCCGGTCAACACGAATATTTTCCTTCTCAACGCCAAATAAACCGTTGAGCCAGGCATTACCCTTTAATTGCGAGCTATTTATTTTAAACGGATTTTTCGTTTTCATGAGACATTTAATGTGACGATTAGACAATTCGGCAATGAAACAATGTGGCAATGTGACGATTCGGCAATGAAACAATATTTGAAGCATTGTCCCAATTGTCGAATTAACACATTAATTCCTTCTTATAGAACTTATAAAATTGTTCCCTGATCTCATCCCTCACCCGGATAAACTCACCACGGATAAATTCATCTGTTCCAACAGCATGTGAAGGATCATCGAAACCAATATGCAGACGGTGCTTTACTTTCCCTGTAAAGGCAGGACATGTTTCGTTGGCACCGCCACAAACCGTAATCACGTAATCCCATTCTTCGCCCAGGTACAAATCAACTGAGTCGGAGGTATGGTGACTGATATCAATACCCGCTTCTTTCATAACGGCAACTGCTTTTGGATTGAGTTTACCCGAAGCTTCTGTTCCTGCTGAGCGAACAATAATATTCGGATCAAATGATTGTAAAAAGCCATGTCCCATCTGGCTTCGGCAACTGTTTCCTGTGCAAAGAATTAATACTTTCATATAAAGAATGTGACAATTAGGCAATGTGACGATTAGACAATGTAACGATTCGGCAATGAAACAATATTTGAAGCAATGTCCCAATTGTCGAATTAACAAATCGACTAATTGACTAATTCAATACATTGTCTAATTGACTAATTGTCAAATCGTCTAATTAATCTGGTTTACAACAAAAGTTTTCCGGAAACTCGATCTCATCGAAAAAGCCGGAGAGAATTTTTTTCATTTCATCCACTTTTGTGTAATCGAGACAATAATTTGTTTTTACCCCTTCGACAGTTCCCCTGATCAGTCCTGCATTTTTCAATTCTTTCAGATGCTGATTGACTGTAGTGCGGCTCAATGGTAATTCTTCTGAAATATCTCCTGAAATACAGGTTTTAGTTTGAGCCAGAAACTGCAGGATCTGAAGTCGTGCAGGGTGAGCAAGGGCTTTGAACAGGTTAGCCCGCTCCTGGAGCACATCGTCGAAAAGTTCCGTTTTTGAGACTACCATCTTTGTTGTTTATAATTACGGCGTAAATATACGTCATATTTAAATACGACGTATAATTACGACATTAAATTTCAATAAAATTTTTATTTTTTTGTTTCGTGCGGGATCAGGTCATAAACAATGGCTGTCGAATCGGCGATCACCTTCCGGCAGATCAACCGGTGATGGACCCGCCGGGCTACTTCATCCTCAGTGGCATGATTATTCAACAATTCGGCGCAAACACTTGTACCATTTATCGCTTCAAACTGACGGTTCAATTCCTGCACTTTATTGTAGGCTGCCAATTTGGTATCCATATCTTTCGGATCGGTATTGCCATAGGCCAGTCCAAGTACCATAAAACCACCTGTTACTGCGCCGCACTTCTCACGTAATCGTCCCATTCCACCTCCAAAAGTTGACGAAATTAACTTGGCTGCATTTTCGTCGAGTCCGAACTGACCCGAATAGGCCAATAAAACCGATTGTGAACAGGCATATCCTTCATCGAAAAAACGAAGAGCTTTATCGATCAATTCCTGTTTTGTACTCAAAGGTAATTTCATAAGTGTTTATGCATGATGATTAAACTTATTTCCCCACCACATCCTTTAAAGTCTGTCGCAGGATTTTCACTTCCATTTCCAGTTCCTTAATACGTTCTTCATAACCATTGGCAGCAATTGCCATCGACTTAATAAGTAGTGCAGACGGTTCTGCATAAGGCAATAAATCGGCCAACTTTAAATGGAATGAAAAATGATTAAACAAGTGAGATGAACAAGGATGTTAAGATATCTCATTCAATTTTCAGCCTTTTTATGGGCAAGATATTTTGTGGAATGCACTGACTTGAATGAAAAACTCTAAGTACTTCAACACGATCTTCTTCAATGCCGATAGATAATAAGATAAGAGCCAAGGATGATATTTCTGTACTTTTTATCCTTTGTAGTTATGAACCGGACTTCAGGAAACATTAAATACTGGTAGTCCAAATTCCAGATATGCATATAAATTTCAGAAATAAATGTTTTCGCAGCGTTAAAGCCAAAAGTCTCCTCCCCATACCCGAAAACATCCTTAATATCTATCTGAAATTCTGTAGATAAAACTACTTCTTTTCTCTTGTTTGCAGCCATTGTTCAAAGTCTTTCATCCCCTCTTCAACTGTAATAAAATCACCTGCTTCTGCTTTCTTAATTTCATCAAGCAGTTCTTTTTCAGTCAAGGGGGCATTGGTGGGATGGATCAAATTTTTCCCGTTGTTGACTTCCGTTGATTTCTTCATTTCGAATATTTTTCTTCAAATTTACAATTTTTGAATTAGCGGGCAATATTTCGTAATTTTGAAAAAAACATTCAATATGAATACAATTGAATTACAGGAAAGTATCATTCAAAAAGTTCGGCAGATTGACGACGAACAGTTATTAGACTACCTTAATCAGCTGCTGAGCAATAAAGACGCACAGGAAACCTACCAGCTTTCCGATTTTGAAAAGTCAATTATTGAAGAAAGTAAAACTGCTAATTTAAAAATAATCTTATGAAAACAGAATATTACATTCGGAAAGGTCAACTATTGTTTTCCGACCATGCAATTGAGATTCGCGATAAAAGTAAAAATGCCCGAAACATCACCTATTTATTCATCTTCATCCTGATTTGTTGTGTCATCCTATATTTTACGACCGGAAGTGGCTTTTTTGAAGGATTCGGATCAGCACTTAGTATTGGCATCATAATCAGATTGATTCCAGGTTACAAACAAGTCTATGATAAACATATACCATTTAATACTATTGAAAAAGTTGTAATTCAAAAAAATCTGGAGAATGTATTGGAAGCGGTATTTTTTTTAATGAACGGAAAGCGACGAAAAGTAATACTTGAATTTGACAGATATTCACTATCCGATTTCGAAATTTCATTAAAGGAGAACAGTATTTTAACTGAGATAAAATAAGCTTTGACAACTGTATGATGTAGTATTTCTATTCTACATGCAAGTTAATTTTGCTAAAAGCAAAAAACACAAACCCTAGGAGTCTTCTCCCCATACCCGAAAACATCCTTAATATCTATCTGAAATTCCGTAGATAAAACTACTTCTTTTCTCTTGTTTGACTTCCGATGATTTCTTCATTTCGAATATTTTTCTTCAAATTTACAATTTTTGAATTAGCTGGTAATATTTCATGATTTTGAAAAAAACATTCAATATGGACACAATTGAATTACAGGAAAGTATCATTCAAAAAGTTCGGCTTATCGACGATGAACAGTTATTAGACTACCTAAATCAGCTGCTGAGCAATAAAGACGCACAGGAAACCTACTAGCTTTCCGATTTTGAAAAGTCAATTCTCAAGAAAGAAAAACTGACTATTTATCAGGAAAAACTGGTTCAAATGAAGAAGTAATTTCAAGAAACAGAGAATGGATAAAAGAGTAATTTGAAATAGAATACGATGAACGGTATATTTTTGAATTTTACGAATGATCCTATACATTTCTACCCTCATGTCGCAGCTACGCTGCTTTGATCTCATTATCAATGCGATTTACTACCATACTCTCGCCGCTATGCGGCTTGAAAAATCATTTCGTTTCTGTTTTATTCTACCATAATATCACCGCTAACACGGCTTTTTGAGCATCGTGGTCGTGAAAATTGGATAGCAAAATATCATGTTAAAAATCCAAACCCGCATCGCGGCAACATTATGGTAGCAAAATGTGAAAAGT
>JAAFHB010000003.1 GCA_010906965.1 Mariniphaga sp.
CGGAAGCTCGAGTTCCATCCGAAGCTGTTGGGCTGGAGGGCAAATGGTTGGGGTGGAGGTAAGTTCTACAAAACGGGGCGGTCTGGAAGGTGACATGGGAGAAGTCTTGACCAGCGACTTGGGTTTGACCACTTCGTTATATTGTTTCTGGCATCAGTAATCGAACGACTGGCTCCCAAGTCCATGTTGATTTACAAATACGCTGCGTGTTAAACCCGATTCCCTCCACTGCTTGACCAATGCGAACATCTGTTCTTTCTTACTCATACTTTTTTGATGGCGAAAAGCCGGACTTAATGGGGTGGATACCTTTGGGATGAGATATGCGGGACTTATTTGGAGCATGTTGAAACCAATAGTACTGGCAGACTGCCTCTTGGTCCAAGTTGTTCTAGGTTCTTTGATTATAAAGCATATTACTAATCTTGATGACAGAGAGACAGTTGATCAGATATATGAGAACATATATATGCAATATTTTCTGGGCTATTCAAGTTTTACAACTGAACCACCCTTTGATGCTTCTCTTTTTGTGGAGTTCCGCAAGAAGCTTGGACATTGGATATGTCTGATCTAATTTCCAGTTGTAAATATTGGCATCAATAGCAGCACAAGTGATAAAACTACAAGAACAGTCACAGCTCCCCAACCGATAATGTTGTTGATAGGTTTGTTCACGTATTCTCCCATGATTTTCTTATTGTTGACCAACAAGATCATACAAATCAGAACAACGGGAAGTAGCATTCCATTGATTACCTGCGTCCACAACGAAATAGCGATAAGAGGTGCATTGGGGATCAGGATGATGGCTGCTCCAATGATCAGAATGCCTGTGTAGAGGATGTAAAACTCTTTGGCTTCGTCCCATTTTTTGTCAATCCCGGCTTCGAATCCGAAGGCTTCGCATACGTAAAAAGCAGTGGCCAATGGCAATATGGTCGCCGAAAAAACAGAAGCGATAAAGAGTCCGAAAGCAAATGCCTGCGATGCAAATTCACCTGCAAGTGGCTTTAAAGCCAATGCCGCATCTTTGGCTTCGTTGATCTGAATCCCGTTTTCGTGCAAGGTGGAGGCACAAGCAACCATGATAAAGAATGCCACCACTACCGTGGCAACACAGCCGACAACAATATCAATCAATGTATATTTATATTGCTTCATTTTCAGCCCTTTTTCAATGACTGAGGATTGCATGTAAAACTGCATCCATGGTGCAATGGTCGTGCCTATAATCCCTATGATCATCGAAATGCTGTGTGTATTGATATTGAGCTGCGGGTGGATAATTGCTTGACCGATTTCGCCCCAATGTGGTTTACCCATCAGTGCCGAAACGACATACATCAAAAGCGAAACACTGAAAAGGAGAAAGATGCGTTCGGCAATTTTGTAGGTCCCTTTCACAACAAGGAACCAGATCAGGAAGCCGACAATGGGTACTGAAATATATTTACTGACCCCGAAAACTTCCATGCTACCTGCCACTCCGGCAAATTCGGTGGTCGTGTTACCAATGTCGGCAATCAGCAAGCCAATAAATATAAAGAAGGTGATTTTAACGCCAGCATTCTCGCGAATAAGATCCGCAAGACCTTTGCCTGTTACAATTCCCATGCGGGCATTCATCTCCTGGATAACGATAAGAACAATAAAGGAGGGTATGAGTGTCCAGATCAGGTTATAACCATAAACGGCTGCGGCAACTGAATACGTTGTTATCCCACCTGCATCATTATCAACACTTCCTGTGATTATTCCGGGACCCAGAATCGCTAAAAATATGCCAATCTGGCTAAACAGGGTTTTTTTATTTTTGAACATTACCAAAAGCCGCTATTTATTAGTTCTGCGTTTGCGAATTAAATCTTCGATCACATCATCAATGACAACCATCCCTTTCAAAACGTTCTTCTTGTCGACAACAGGTATGGCCAGCAGGTTGTATTTCGAAACAATTTCGGCTACTTCATTGATCTTTTGGTAATCGCGTAAATGAACCGGCGAAGGTTTCATGATCTGATTAATCTTTACATCAGGCGAAGAAATTACAACATCACGTATCGAGAATGTGGCCAGTAATATTTCGTTCTCGTCGATTACAAAAAGGTTGTAGAGTGTTTCAAACTCTGGCTTCTTTGTTCGAAGCTCAATAAGAACCTCCTCAATGGTCATGTTCTGATTGAATGACAAAACGTCGGACGACATGATGCTACCAACAGTATGGTCGGGATAAACGAGCAGCTCCCTTACTTCCTGGGAGGTGTCTTTTTCCATTTCATTAAGCAGTAATTCTGCTCTTTCGTCCTCGAGTGCATCGAGAATATCTGCAACCTCGTCGGCGGGCATCTTGTCTAAAACATCGGCTGCTTTTTCAATCGAAAGACTTTCAAGTATATGAACCTGTGTCTCTGTTTCGAGCTCTTCCATTACATCGGCAGCTCTTTCATTGTCGAGTGTCGAGAATACTTCAGCACTAGCCTTGCGACCTAAATCTTCGATAATGTCGGCCAGATCGGAAGGGTGCAGCGTTTGAAGCTTTGAATAACTTTTCGAAAGCTTTATATTCAGGTTGGATGAATCAATCGTTTCGACATCTTCCCAAAGAATAAACTTGGCGGGAATGGTTGTATTAAAAACCGAGAATGCAAATTTCATGGGTTTTGCAATGCCAATTCTTCGCAGTAATCCCTCCATTCCGATATCGACGGCTACTGCAAAAGTGTCGTTGACGATTGTTACTAACCGCACATCATTTACGCGGACAAGTTTTCGGCCATTGATGTCAACGATTTGATTGTCGAGGACAGCCTCGACAAGGTATAAGTTACTATTTATTTGATCTGTCGATAATTCAATTAATTGGTCGCAGAAAACTTTTGTTTTACCATTCACTTTTTCGATGTGGAAAGTCTGAAAGGAATAGAATGTACTCTGATTATTCCGTTTGATCTTAATGCCGTTAACAACCGGATGTCCCGACGAATGCGTCGTAGATTCGGGATCAACCAGTAAATCTTTGACAACGCCAACGTATTGACGATGATTGTCGAAAACTTTTTGGCCGATGACGCGGCTTAAGTAAAATGTGGTTATTGAATTCATAAACACCTCCTTGCTTTTTGGTATAGCAAAGAGCGCAAACGATTGGGTTGGCTTTCCTGCTATATCAGGTTAATAATTAATGTACTCGCAGGCCCGTCGTCCATTGCTTTTAATAATATTGGTTTGCGGCGCAAAAGTATATTTTTTGCATCAGGAAAAAAACAATCAACAGTTTTTTATTGCTAACTTAAGGTTAAATTCTTGCAACCTTTTAGCACAGGAAAACCATTCCGGTGCTAAAGGCTAATTCTTACAAAATTTAGCTACCTTACACAAAAATTTATAGTACTATGGATGACCATCCGGCGGAGATAAAAAATTTAAATTAAAGGGGCGATGATTTGCGTTTGCCTCTTTTAATATATTGGAGGAGAAGCGTTATGATTACCTTTTTAAAAAATGACAAAGGATTCCGTCCTATCGAAGAATGGATCCCCAATTGCTGGATCAATGTTGAATGTCCCACGGAAGACGAAGTGGTAGTTCTTAGCGAGAAATACAATATTCCCGCCGAGTTTATCTCGGATATTGCGGATACAGATGAGCGGCCTCGTTCGGAGGTTGATGATGATTACCAATACCTGATTATTCGCATCCCCCATTTTTCAGATAATGGCGCTCCATATATTACGGTCCCTTTTGGAATTATTTTTTCGAATGAAGTGATTCTAACACTCTGTTATTACCAAACACATATGCTCGCTGATTTTACTGTTTATACCCAACGGAAAAACATCAATGTAGCCAATAACTTCGACTTTGTGATGCGCCTGATTTTGTCGTCGTCCATTTGGTTCCTGAAATACCTTAAGCAGATCAATAACCAGATCAGACAGGCAGAAATTGAATTGGAAAGATCGATTAAAAATAAGGAGCTGCAAAGCCTTATGTCGATCGAAAAATCATTGGTCTATTTTATTACCTCCTTGCGTGGAAATGGAATTCTTTTCTCCAAAACCAAAAATCTTAAATTCAGTAAGGAGTTTTTCGATGAAGACCTTTACGAAGATGCCGAAATCGAGTTGAGGCAGGCAATCGAAACGGCGACGATCTACAGCAATATTCTTAGCGGAATCAGGGATTCGTATGCTTCGGTGATCTCGAATAACCTGAATGTGATCATTAAGCAATTGACCAGCATCTCAATTATTTTGATGATGCCAACTGTGATTGCCAGTATTTTCGGGATGAATATTCCTAATTTCCTCGAACACAATAGTTTTGCGTTTATGTGGGTTATTCTTGGGTCGTTCCTGATATCAATTGTTAGCGTGCTGTTATTTAAACGCCGTGACTGGTTTTGAAAAGCAGGGAGAAAAGGAGAGTGGGAGAGTGGGAGAATAGGAGAGTGAGAGAGTGGGAGAATGAGAGAAAAGGAGAATGGGAGAAAAGGAGAACGACTGTTTTATCCTGATTCTTTCTCTCTCTCCATCACCCATTCTCTCCATCATCACCCATTCTCCCCATCACCCTTTCTCCCTTCCCATCAGCTAATCGATCCCCAGTTAATAAGATTCTTCTTCAGGGCGATTAACTGTTTCTTCAGAATATCGTTTTGAGGTTTTTCGAGCATCGGGTCTTCGGCGATAATGCTTGTTGCAATGTCCCGCGCGTATTGAAGAATCTGACCATCTTTCGCCAGGTTGCTAATTTTCAAATCGAAAGCAATTCCGCTCTGCTGTGTTCCTTCTATATCGCCCGGTCCCCTGAGTCGCATATCGGCTTCTGCAATTTCGAATCCGTCGTTAGTTGCCACCATTGTTTCGATCCGTTTTCGGCTATCTACCCCAAGTTTGAATCCGCTCAGTAAAATGCAGAATGACTGTTCGGCACCACGCCCCACGCGACCACGCAACTGGTGAAGTTGCGACAACCCAAATCTTTCGGAACTTTCAATAATCATTACCGAGGCATTCGGTACATCGACACCAACTTCGATAACGGTAGTTGCTACCAATATTTGAGTTTCGCCTTGTTTGAACCGCTGCATTTCAGCTTCTTTGGCGGCTGGTTTCATTTTTCCATGAACCATCCCGATCGAATATTGGGGTGAAGGGAAGAGCTTCTGAATATGCTCAAAACCCTCTTCGAGGTATTTATAATCAAGCTTTTCCGATTCTGAAATCAGCGGATAGACCACATAAATCTGACGTCCGTTTGCAATCTCATTTCGGATAAAATCGTATAATTGGGCACGCTTATTCTCGAAATAGTGCACTGTTTTGATCGGCTTCCGGCCCGGAGGCAGTTCATCTATCACCGAAACATCCAGATCGCCATAAACCGTCATGGCCAATGTGCGTGGAATAGGGGTAGCGGTCATTACGAGGACATGTGGCGGGATAAAATTTTTGCGCCACATCTTCGCCCGCTGGCCTACCCCGAAGCGGTGCTGTTCGTCGATGACCACAATGCCAAGCGATTTAAACTGGACAATGTCCTCCAGTAAGGCATGGGTTCCTATTAAAATATGGAGTTTGCCGTTCAGCGATTCTTCGTGAATAATTAGCCGGTCCTTCTTTTTGGTCGATCCTGTCAATAAGCTGACCTTGACGGGCATGTCGCCCAGAAATTTCTGAAGCGAAACAAGGTGCTGTGTGGCAAGAATTTCTGTTGGAGCCATCATACAACATTGAAAACCGTTGTCCAGCGCAATAAGCATCGACATCAGTGCCACCATTGTTTTACCGCTGCCCACATCTCCCTGGAGGAGACGGTTCATTTGCCTGCCCGATCCCATGTCCTTGCGGATCTCCTTAACCACCCTTTTTTGTGCACCCGTCAGCTCGAAAGGAAGGTGTTTGTAAAAGAAGTCGTTGAAGAAATCGCCAACGTTGGAAAAGATGTGCCCCTTGAATTTTTTATGACGATCTTCTTTAAGATGGAGCAATTTAAGCTGGATGAAGAACAACTCCTCAAACTTCAAACGATATTCTGCTTTTCGAAGTAGTTGTGGATTCTCGGGAAAATGGATATTTACCAAAGCCGGTTCAAGTCCTAAAAGTCCCAGTTTTTGAACCAGCCATGCTGGCATCGATTCATAAATGTGCCCTTTTGCAAGCTGAAGCGCTGCATATTGAAGTTTAAGAATGACTTTTGAATGTAGAAAATTGGTTTTCAGCTTCTCCGAAGTGTTATAAAATGCCTGGATGTAGCCCTCATTTTTAGTCGATTCGGATTTGTTTTCATCCATCTCCGGATGAACAATACTGAATTGTCCGTTGAATTCGGCTGGTTTTCCGAAAACAATGTATTCGACAGTCGTTTTCAAAGTTGGTTTTACAAACTTTATCCCCTGGAACCAGATCAGTTCCAGAATACCGGTTCCATCAGTGAGGTAAGCCACTAATCGTTCGTTGCGACCCGTGCCAGCCATTTCCATTCCCGTGATGCGTCCTTTCACCTGAATGTGGGGTAAACTGCTGTTTATCTCACGGATGGTGTAAAATTTGGTCCGGTCGACATATTTATATGGAAAGTAGTAAATCAGATCGCCGATGGTAAATACCTTCAGCTCCTGATTGAGTATTACAGACTTTCGTGGTCCGACACCCGTAAGAAATTTAATATCCTGTGATAGTATTCCCGACATAAAGCAAACTTACACGAAAAAAGCATTTTTACAAACTGCTTACCACTGTTTCGTGATTCTTTGTTAGATTTGCCGCGACAATCCATAAAAAATGAAGTTTCGAATTATTCGCAGGATCATCTATTTGAAAAGTGCACGTCATCGTCGCGGGCACGGTATTCACTCCCCGTTTTTGTTTCGTCTGATCACCGAGGTTGTCGAGAATAGAAGTAAACTTCCGGAATATAAGATTTTTAAGGATTTGAAGGAGCATTCAATGAATATATTGGAAGATTCTTCTGAGCCTTTATTGTCAGCTGTTTATCATCAGTTTAACTTATCTCCCGCGAATCCCCACCGGCTTTATCGAAAAGTAGAATTGTCGCTCCGGTACGCAAAAGTAGTGTTCAGGCTTTTACGCGAATTTAAACCATTGTCGGTCATTAATTATGGACCAACACTGGGAGCCAACCTGGCGCTCCTGGCAATGGCAAATAAGGATAGCCTGGTATATCAATACATAAATGACGTTGCATACGAACAGATTAGCAACGATCTGCTCAAGTATCTGACGATCTCGAATGTCCGTTTTTTCAATGAAAGTTCAGTTTCTACAAATGACACTGCGTTTTTAATAATTAACTATCCGTATAACCCTGCCGTATCGCGTGAAGTGGTGCGGAAACGTCTTGAAATGCATGGTGATGATGATGTTATGATTATGCGGGGAATACATGAATCGAAAGCAATGGAAGCGATCTGGAAGGAGACGATTGCCAGCGAAAGTGTGCGGGTGTCGCTCGATCTCTTCGAAATTGGAATCACTCTTTTTCGCAAAGGATTGCAGAAAGAAAATTTTATTCAGCGATTTTGATTTATTTTATTCTCTTCCGTTAACGTACAAGGTTGTTTTAACCATTTCTATTCCTATCTTTACGATCTTTAATTTTAACCCAAACCAATTTTTTTCTTGATTTTAATATTCTGTAAACGAATAGTTTAACTAATTATTCGTTGAGAAAAGATGTTAATTTGTTTATTATGAATAAAAAAAGAGTATTAGTCATTCTGTGTGCGTTAATCGCTCTGTTAACGATCGTATTTTTCATTTGGAACCGAAATTCCGGCGAAGTGGTGATTACGTGTAAGGTAATGAAGGGACCGGTTGAGGTTAAGATTCATACATCGGGACAGTTGGAATCCGAAAATTCCGAAAATATTATTTTGCCTGCCGTGTTGTCGGGTCAGAACGTGCGGATTTATGAGATAAAGATTACCGATCTTATCGAAGAGGGCACTGTTGTCGATTCCGGGCAATATATTGCCACACTCGATCATAAAGTGATTGAAGAGGTGCTGACAGCCGCGCGTCTCGAATTGGAAGCCGCAGCCGCAGTGGTCGAAGATGCAAAACTGGATTCAAATCTTAATTTAAGCAATTATCGCGACCTCATCGTGAATTCAAAGTCGGATGTTGAAGAACGCAAGATTGTTTTGGCGGAGTCGGTTTACGAATCTCCATCGGTTATAAAGAAAGCGGAAATGGATGTCAACAAAGCTGAAAGGAAACTCACACAGGATATTAAAGGTCTTGAGATGCGGAAACGGCAGTTGGGATCACAAATGGAAAGACGAAAAATCGACTACAATCAAAAACAGCAACGGGTTGATGATCTGCTGAAATTGTATGATGCACTGATTATTAAAGCGCCAAAACCGGGGATGGTGATTTACGCGAAAGACAGATTTGGAATTAAAATTCAGATAGGATCTGTGTTGACGCCCTGGAGTCCGATCATTGCAACTTTACCCGATATGACAAAGATGATCTCCGAAACATATGTAAATGAGATTGATATCTCTAAAATTAAAGTCGGGCAGAAGGTTAGTTTAAGTATTGATGCATTTCCTGACAAGGAGTTGAAAGGTGACGTGATATCGGTTGCCAATATTGGGCAGCCAATGCCGAAGAGCGATTCGAAAGTTTTTGAGGTAAATATTCGAATTCATGGCAGCGACCGCGATTTAAAACCTGCTATGACAACGGGAAATGTTATCCAGACAGGTTCGTATTCCGATAAAATATATGTCCCTTCCGAAGCCGTTTTTGAAACCGATTCAACAAAGTTTGTCTATGTGAAAAAGAAAGAAGTGGTTCGGCAAATTGTGGATACAGGCGATGAAAATGAAGATTATGTGATTGTAAATAAAGGTATTGCCGAAGGTGAAGTTTTGCTGCTAAACGAACCCGAAAAGCTGGATGATATTGAGACAAAAGGCTGGGAAATATACGATGAGCAGATCCGCAAACTGAAGGAAAATAAGCAAAACAACAATCAGCCAGCAATTTCGGCGAAGGCGGATACGGTCAGAAATGACGCTAAAGGCAAAAAGACGGAACGTTGATGATCATTGATTTATAAAGTACTGAAATGAATATAAAAGCTTATTATAATCGCTATTCTTACAACGTCGTCATTGCTTTGGAGGCGATTGTAGCGAACAAGGTTAAATCACTTTTGACCGGATTGGGTATTATTTTTGGAGTGGCAGCTGTTATCAGTATGTTGGCCATCGGGAATGGGGCTGAACAGGAGATTCTTGAGCAAATCAAGATGGTTGGCGTGAATAATATCATTGTTACGCCCATCTTGAAGAACGATCAGGCAGGTGCGAATGATCAAAATACCAGTGCTGCGACAGAGGGAAATCAGCTTGCCGGCAGTAAAAAGAAATTTTCAAAAGGTCTGACCCTTTTGGATGCGCAATCGATCAAAGAGATCATACCCACCGTTCAGGATGTTTGTCCGATAATTACGTTTAACTATTCGGCCATCCTTAACGACATCAGCAGTCCGGTGAAACTCGACGGTACCGATAATACTTATTTTAACCTCTTCGATATCAAACTGGAAAGCGGAACGCTTTTCCATCAGCAACATTTAAAGGAAGGATACCCGGTTTGCATCATTGGCAATAATATAAAGAACGTTTTTTTTAACCAGGATGCACCTGTCGGAAAATACATTAAATGTGGTCAGATCTGGCTTCAGGTAATCGGTGTGATCGAAAAACGGAGCTTTGTGGGTACCGGAGGTGGAACAATGGCAATCAGCAGCACCGACAACAGCATCGTTATTCCTGTAAAAACAATGCTTCTTCGGTTTCGCAACCGTGCGCTTATCAGGGGCGATCAGGTGAAACTGGCGGGCATGTCGCGTGATAATACGGTATTGAAAATTGAAGATACCAATCAGTTGGATAAGATCATCATTCGTGTTAAAGAGACGGATCAACTTACGGCAACGGCAAAAATTGCAGGGAATATGCTGATGCGAAAACACAATGATATCCGCGATTTTGATATCAGTATTCCTGAGCTTTTGTTGAAACAACAGCAAAAAACCAAAAATATCTTTAACATCGTACTTGGGGCAATTGCCGGCATCTCGTTGATTGTTGGTGGAATAGGTATTATGAATATCATGCTTGCATCCGTGATGGAGCGAATCCGCGAGATCGGGACGCGCCAGGCAATTGGCGCATCGAGGAAAGACATTGTTTTTCAGTTTCTATCTGAATCAACCTTAATCAGTGTAGTCGGTGGTTTAATCGGAATTATCCTGGGGGTGGTTCTGTCGAAAATAATTCAGACCATGTTCGATATAAAAACGATCATCTCTATATTCTCCATTTTTATCTCCTTTGGTGTTTCTGTTTTTATCGGAATCACCTTTGGATATCTCCCTGCCAAAAAGGCTGCCGAAAAAGACCCTGTTGAATCATTAAGACAATAAACGTTCGTTATGACACGCATTTTAATATTAATCACTTTTATAGCCCTTTGTAAAGTTACCACAGCCAAAGAAGGCGTAATGATGCTGACGTTGCCTGAGGTGATTGACCTCGCTTCGAAGCAGTCGATTGATGCTTTCAAACAGCAGAATATGTATCTTGCAAGCTACTGGGAATTTAAGTATTACCGGGCTGATAAACTTCCATTTTTATCAATTGGAGCTAACCCATTTTCCTATAACAATTCTATCCGGCAGGATTACATCCCGCAGGATCAAAGCTGGCAATACAGTCAGCAGGAAAATATTACTTCAAACGCTTCATTGAGGGTGACGCAAAACATTGGCTTAACCGGGGGAAGATTTGATGTAAGTTCAGACCTTGGAATGTCCAGAAACTTTTTAGGCGATAAGCAGACCACGTTCTCTGCCAATCAGATCAGCATTGGTTACCGTCAAAAATTGAATGGTTATAACAGTCTGCGATGGAAATCGAAGATTGAACCGCTGAAATTTGAAACAGCCCGGAAAAACTTTATCCAATCGAAAGAAGATATTGCTGTAAAAGCGACGAGTAAATTTTTTGAACTTGTTGATGCGCAGATAGAAATAAACATTTCAACAACAAATCTTGCCAACGCAGATACTTTGTATCAGATTGGTAAAGGCCGGTACCAGGTAGGAACGGTTACGCAAGATGAACTGCTAAACTTCGAATTGAATCTGATGAATGCACGTCTTGCTTTGACACGTGCAAATCAGGGACTTTTAAGGGCACGTTCGGATCTTAACTCATTTTTAGGTCTTGATAAAAATGTGATGATTGAGTGCATTATGCCTGTAAAAATCACCTCCGCTTTGCAAGTAAATGTAGAAGATGCCATTCAAAAATCGATGACCAATAATCCGGATGTTCTTTCGCAGGATCAGCGCCTGCTCGAACAGGATAATATCGTCAGGTTGACAAAGGCTCAAAATGGACTGAGTGCCGATGTAAGCGCTTCAGCAGGTTTGAACCAAAAAGCATTGACCATTTCGGATTCCTACCAGAATCCAAACCGGTTTCAGAATATTGCGATTATAGGTTTATCGGTGCCGATTATTGATTGGGGAAAAAGGAAAGGGCAACTTTTAATGGCGAAATCGAATCGGGAAGTTGTGGTGAATAGTGTGAAGCAGGAACGGATTGATTTTCAACAGTCTGTTTTGATGAGCGTATTGGAATTCAATATTCAGTCCGATCAGGTTATGAATTCAGCGCGTGCTGATACCATTGCACAACTTGGCTTTGATGTAACGATACGCCGTTTTAAAATTGGTAAACTTGATGTTACAAAACTCAACCTGGCCCGAAACGATCTCGAAAATGCGAGGCGGGCCTATATCAGTTCCTTGCGTAAGTATTGGGTTTCTTATTACCAGATCCGGCAACTCACCTTATTCGATTTTGAAAATGGAACCGATCTGACTGCTGATTTTGATAAAATACTAAACCAATGAGCCGTTTTATATTCAAACACAAAAAGTTAATTCTGATCTCTTCCGGTGTCTTCGTTTTACTAATGGCCGGCGTCTATTTTATAGGCATAAATCCTTCTGCGAAAGTATACAAGGTCAAAAGGGAAAATTTCGAAGCGTTGATCTCATGCAAAGGTGAGATACAGAGCGAAAAAGCGGTGCTGATTACCATTCCCGATGTTTTCGGCGATCGGTCATTAGAAATATACGACACGCAGATCAAGGATCTCATTCCCGAAGGATCAATTATAAAAAAAGGCGACTTTGTTGGATTGCTCGATCAGGGAAGGGTAAAGCAGTTGAAACAGAACAATGAAGAAGCCATGAAAAAATTACTTTTCAATATCAACGACGCTAAAATTGACAGTGCAGTTGAACTTGTTGCACTTCGCGATGGAATCGAACAATTTAGCTTTGATCTTCAATACAAGAAAGTAGAGCTGGAGCAGTCTGTTTTCGAATCACCTGCTTATCAGCGTACTTCGCAGATGGCCTATGACCGGGCGTTAAGACAACTTGAATATAAAAGACGGGCTTACCAGATGACTCAAAAAGGGTTGCAAACTCATATTTTAAGGGATGAGAACCGATTGAAGTTACTTGTTGACAAGGATAGAAAATATCAGATAGCCTTTGATGGAGCACGCATTGTTGCCCCTCAGGGTGGAATGCTGATATATGGCCGCACATTTGGACGGGGAGGAAGCCGAAAGCTGACCATTGGCTCGTGGGTAAGTATGCAAAATCCCGTAATAGCCACCTTACCGGACCTCTCTATTCTCGATTCCGAAACCTATGTTGAAGAGATTTATATTTCGAAAATTAAGTTGGGCGACAGCGCGAGGGTTTACATCGACGCGCTTAAAAATCAGGAGAATATCGGGGCGATTTCCAATATCTCGAACGTTGGGCAAGAAATGACGGGTTTCGATTCGAAGGTGTTCAAAGTGAATATCCGGATCGCCAGCGATAACGACAAAGTCAAACCATCCATGACCACAAACAACGAAATCATAATCGCACGTGAGCAAAATGTAATCGTGATTCCGCGGTCAACATTGTTCTCTGATGAAGGGAAACAGTTCGTTTACCTCAGGGAGCTTGGAAAAATAACCATTAAAGATGTTGAGTGCGGCAACCAGAGTGACAAGTTCGTTGTTATTAAAAAAGGATTAAAAGAAGGTGATAAAATACTGCTTAATAAACCCGAAAACGGGGATAGTTAAACCGTTACCTAAATTTTTATCTAACAGTGATTTTCAGGATCTATTTATGTAAGTTTGTAATTGAAAAATCTAAAGGATGGAAAAATTAATCATACTGCAGGATATTGTTAAAAACTATCAGGTAGGAACCCAGGCTGTTTTAGCATTGCGTTCGGTCTCGCTCGATATTTATAAGGGCGAATATGTTGCAATTATGGGTGCGTCAGGCTCTGGAAAATCAACACTGATGAATATCATCGGATGTCTCGATACCCCTACTTCTGGAAATTACCACCTTAACAATAAGGATGTTAGTAGTTTGGATGATGACAGGCTTGCCGAAATCAGAAATACCGAGATTGGATTTGTCTTTCAGACTTTCAACCTTTTACCACGATATACTGCACTCGAAAATGTGATGCTCCCGTTGATATATGCCGGCGTTGGCAAGGATAAACGAATTGAACTTGCAACTGAAAAATTAACCAGTGTGGGATTAACCGACAGAATGGAACATCGGCCAAATGAGTTGTCGGGTGGTCAGCGTCAGCGTGTTGCTGTTGCTCGTGCGTTGATTAATACGCCTTCAATTCTTCTTGCTGATGAACCTACGGGTAATCTTGATTCGAAAACGTCGGAAGAGATAATGAAACTTTTTGCTGCAATCCATGCCGCAGGTAATACGATTATTCTGGTTACTCACGAAGAGGAAATTGCCTTGCATGCACACCGAATCATCAAACTCAAGGATGGTCAGGTTGAGACCGACCATAAAAACGAAAAACCAATTTATTAACCAGTAATTTTTTTAATGATGCGAGTTTATACCCGTACTGGCGATGATGGTACTACCGGATTAATCGGTGGCACCCGAGTTAAGAAATATGATTTGCGACTCGAAGCTTATGGTACTGTTGATGAATTAAATTCATGGATAGGACTGATTCGCTCGCAGGAAATTAATCCGGATGATGTTCATGATTTGATTGAAATCCAAAATAAATTGTTTGTTATTGGAGCTCTTCTCGCAACCGATACCACGAAAGTTGAAAGCGCAGTTCAATTAACTTGTTGCGCAGAAGACATTTTGTTCCTCGAACAACGCATGGATGTGATACTTGATAATTTGCCTCCGTTAACTAATTTTCTGCTCCCTGGCGGAAGTAATGCGGTATCATATTGCCACCTGGCACGTACAGTGTGCCGACGTGCTGAACGTCGGACTTATCAGCTTTCTGCTGAAATGCAAGTTCCGGCAGAGGTGCTAAAATACCTGAATCGCTTGTCTGATTACCTTTATGTTTTGTCGCGGAAAGTGGCTGCAGATAGCGGGATTGAAGAAATTCCATGGAAATCATGAAAAAAGTCATTTTGGACTTTTATTTCTGAGAAATAAGTATTAAAATCGCGCTTTATGGAAAAATCATTAATATCAAAGAAATAATATGTACTGGACATTAGAATTGGCTTCAAAACTGGAAGATGCACCATGGCCTGCAACGAAAGATGAATTGATCGATTTCGCCATTCGATCGGGAGCGCCGCTCGAAGTAATCGAAAATCTGCAAGAGATGGAAGATGAAGGCGAAATTTATGAATCGATTGAGGACATCTGGCCCGATTATCCAAGCAAGGATGATTTCTTTTTCAACGAAGATGAATATTGAGGACCAATAGCGAATTTTGCAGTTGAAGTCAATCAGATGGAATGGCCGGTTACATAAGGTTAAAGGATAATGATTAATTTGAAGTGCGTCCGCACTTTATTCAACATCATTCAACCTTATGGTTTTCCATGTTAATTCCGCCTATAAAGTTTTGTTACAGAACCAACTTTTTAACTAATGCAGGTATCTTCGATGAGCCTGCATTTTTTTTGCGCTTTTCATCGATTGGATAAAGGTCGTACTGGTTGACCGGCTTTTCACTTTCTCGCCAGCGAAATCCATCCAATTGGATATCTTCAGTCTGGAGTTCTTTTATCGGAATTACTTTACCTTCAGGCTTGGGATAAAACCTGATACTGTCGATCTTGTTTTCGGTGAGGTGAAGCCTGATTTTGCTGCTAAGCATTCGATTCATTCCTGAGTATTTATTCTTATCCTTTAAATAGTAAAGCGTTTGGGCATTTCCATTCACATCTGCAATCCGAAGTTTATTTTCAAAAATCTGACCGATAATATTCTTGCCCGAAATCTGGTTGAATTTCACCGAGTCCTCCACCATTACAATAAATGCGCTGTTATCCAGTCGGGCAATACCGGGATCAGGATTTTTTGCAGTATATTGAATCTTTTCAGCAGTCATCTGGTTGCGTTCCGACCAAAGTACCGGATCGTAAAACATCAGCAAGGTCGAATCTTTCATCCGGTATCCCAGCGAATCGCATTGACCCTGTAAGTCAGGTTTATGAAATCTGACTTTCCGGTACGCCATGAAATATTTGTCGTCCTTCCGGTTTACATCCGCGGTGTCTGGTTTGGTCTGAAGCGTATCGGCATGCATGTACATCGTATCTTTCTTTCCGTATTGAATAAACATTGCCGAGTCGGTGACAAAGGCTATTTTCGTATTCTCGTTGTAAACGCCAATTTTCCCTTTAATAACTACTTTATTCGTGGTATCAGTAAGTGTTACCCGGTGTTTTCCGCGGCCGTTTCCACTTGCTCTGTCATAGAATAGTGTATCTGCTTCGAGCACCTGCGATTTGTTGGTTATCTTCGAAGCTTTGTAAAGCTCCGCAACATTTTGCTTTGTATCGTACCACCCATTCTCCGAATAGAGAACACCGTCCTTATCAGTCCCTGTAATTGTTGTCGGTCCAACAATAAAAGCCCTTTCTGTCTTGCTATTGTATTTCAATGTATCGGCTCGCAGCACGAAGTCTTTATTCGTCAATACCACTGAATCCTTGAAGAACAATAGGTCTTCATTCGAATAATACCTTCCGATCATGCTTGTTAAAACATTGGCAGTATCGACGATTTTTCCACCTGTATTGTAATAACCAATATTGGTATTCATATCAAAATCCAGCGCTTCGGTAGTAAGTGTTATGGATTTATCGACCATTTTTACGTTGTGAAGGAATCGCGCTAACCTTAGATCACCAATATATGTCATTTTGTCGCCATACAAGTTCAAGGTATCGCCCTGGATAATATGAACATTCCCAAAGGCTTCGAACCTATTGCTGTCGCTGTAGGAATAAGCACTGTCGCAATACATCAGCGCATCATTGTGCCTGAACCGCACATTTCCTATTAACCGCTGGGCATTGGCGACGATCGCTGTATCGTATGTATATAAATCGGCATTTTCAATATCGACCCGGCGCTTCTTTTTTAGGTCCTGTGGTTGAATCGCCTGAATAAATACAGAAACAATCACAACAAGAAAGATTAAAGGAAGATAAGCGGACTTTTTTTGATGGTTCATACTACTGCTTGAGAATCGTTCAGTAAATGTTGAAAGGATTCAGCTATTTTATAAATTCAGAATCGTTTTATTTTTTCCAGGATTTCAGTTTGAAGTTGCAGTTTGCATAGGCATCATCAATACGGATATAAGTTTTTGCCTGTTGTTTTGCGATCCATTTCCTGTAAGTCTCCTCCTTTTTCTTGGCAAGAAACATTGTGCTCAGACTTTGATAATCCTCCTGCATATTGGCTTTGTGCGCAGTAGTTTTATTATTTAGTTTGACAATTTTATAGACTTGTCTTTGCTTGTCGTCAATGGTCATAAACGGATTGGAGGTTTCGCCAATGTTCATAACTGTGATTATTTTGCTCACATCGGGATCGAGTTCTGCAACTTCGAATTTTGATGAACCCGTACGTTGCGATGTTACTAATCCGCCATTGTTACGTGTGCTTTTGTCAGAAGAATACATGAAGGCTGCCTGTTCCCAGGTAATCTTTCCTTTGCGGATAAAATCTGCAATGCTGTCAATCCTGTTTTTCGCTTTTTCAAGTTCCATTGGATCGACCTTTGGCATAAGCAGAATATGGCGGCATTTTATTTTTTCCCCTTTACGATCGATTAATTGGATAATATGATAGCCGTATTCGCTTTTTACAACTTTCGATATTTGATTGGGTTTAAGGTTAAATGCCTCGGTTGCAAAAGCAGGATCGAGCATTGCCCTTCCCACGTAATCCATTTCACCACCGTTTCGGGCCGATCCCGGATCTTCGGAATACATAATGGCAAGTGTGGCAAAATTATCGCCGTTTTCAACACGTTTCTTGAAGTCACGTAATTTCGCTTTTACTTCAAGATCTTCCTTTTCTGTAATGGCAGGAAGTATTGTAATCTGGGCGTATTCCAATTGTGAATCAATATCAGGGACATCTTTTGCCGGCAATTGTCTGAAGAATTGACGAACTTCTGAAGGAGTTGCAGTCACCTTTTCAATAATTTTAGCCTGCATCTGTTCCGTTTTCAGTTGCTCTTTGATCGTTTCGCTCATTTCAGCTTTCAGCTGATTGATTGATTTGTTGAAATACTTCTCAACCTCTTTTTCCGAACCGATGTTTTCGATGAAATAATTCATCCTCCGGTCCATCTGCTGATTGATTTGATTGTCGCTTACAATAATCATTGTATCAAGATCTGCCTCAGCCAGCAGTAATTTTTGTTCAAGCAGCAGCTCCAGTATTTCGCATTTCGCGTCACCTTGGGTCGTTATTCCCTGCGCCTGATTTTGAATGGCTGTAGTTTCGATATCCGATTTGAGAATGGGGTTGCTTCCAACAACCGCCACAATCTGGTCAACAACTTTATCCTGAGCATTTGAGAGCTGTTGTGAAGAAATGATCGTCCCCAGCAAAAGGACACTTTTTATTACGTTTTTGAGCATGTTTTGTATCTAATTATCAGTCTGTAATTTTAAATAGATTCTCTTTTTTTCCTTTTTGATAAATATTTTTTTGAAGTTCATCAATGAGCTCCATTTTCCGATTGTTCAGAATTAAATTGGCAATGCCGTCTTTTACAAATTCAAAAGGTGCTTTATCCCCTTTTAACCTGTAATCTTTAATGGCTGCAAGATAATACTTGTTGCCTTCGTAAGTTTCAATAAAACCTTTTCGATTAAGTGCATCATCCGCATTGGTTAAACTAACTGGCATTCTCGACCTTATCTGGCTAAAATCAATCCACTGCTCGTCGAAATAGTCAAACTTTGTGGCGTACTGGAAACTGTATTTTTCAAGTTCAGTGCGCGATTTGTCGTCCAGCGAATTCATCCATCTTTTAAGCTGATCTACTTTCGCCACGTTTTTGGGCACTTCAATATAAATTGCCTTTACAATATGCTGCTCAAGAATAAATCTTTCGGGATGCAAGTCATAAAACTGGCGGATATCTGAAGCGGTAAGCACTGTGTCGAGCTTTTGGCTGATCAATTGTTGCTGGTATCTGTGAATAATAAGAGAAGTTCTGTATTCATCCAATTCGCGTTGAACATCTTTCTGATCGTCTGAAAGGTTTTCTTCTGCCATTAGGAGCATCAACTCCTGTTTGACCCAACGTTGAATGTAATCTTTTGCCTGATTTACACTGTCTGCTTTGGTTGTGCCTCCCGGAAGTGCACCGGCAAGTTCACGTCGAAGTAAAAATTTGTCTCCGACTTTTGCAACGATACCATCTCCCTGCGATGATTTGGAGAAATAGGAACACCCAGATAAAAAGCTAAATATGAATATAATAAGATAGAAATCTCTTTTCATTTAAAATTAAATCGTTTTCTCACCCAACAGAATATAACAGACCATCTTTCCCTTAGATGCAATTTGATGCCCCTTGGTTGTCACAGGCGTCAAATTTACCTTAAATTCCTGAGAAAAAGATGATCCTTTTACAATTCAAGTTTTTCAGTCGCGGCTATAATTTGGAGATTCACTTGTGATGGTCACATCGTGTGGATGACCTTCAACAATACCGGCATTGGTGATGCGAACAAATTTGGCCTCATGCAGTTTTTCGATGTTATGTGCGCCGCAATAACCCATTCCTGCTCGTAATCCACCAACTATTTGATACATAACTTCATATAGAGTTCCTTTGTAGGCGACTCTACCCACGATTCCTTCCGGGACAAATTTTTTGATGTCGTCTTCAATATCCTGAAAATAGCGGTCTTTCGAGCCTTGATGCATGGCTTCAACGGAACCCATTCCGCGGTACGATTTGAATTTACGACCCTGAAAAATGATGGTTTCTCCAGGTGATTCTTCGACACCTGCAAAAAGCGAACCGGCCATTACACTTTGAGCTCCTGCTGCCAGGGCCTTGACGATATCGCCCGAATAGCGCAAACCGCCATCGGCAATAATGGGAACTCCGCTGTTCTTAAGGGCTTTTGATACGTTGTAAATGGCTGATAGTTGCGGTATTCCCACACCAGCAATAATCCTTGTTGTGCAGATCGATCCGGGTCCAATACCCACTTTTACGGCATCGGCACCTGCAAAAACGAGCTCGGATGCTGCTTCGGCGGTTGCAATATTTCCTACAATAAAATCTTTTTTGGGATATTTATACTTGGCTGTTTTCAGCAGTTCGAGCACTCCTTTGGTGTGACCATGAGCTGTATCGATTACGATAGCATCAACCTGTGCCAGAACCAGCGCATCGATACGTTCAAGTGCATCTGCTGTTATGCCAACTGCTGCGGCAACTCTCAGCCTCCCTTGTCCGTCTTTACAGGCCAATGGTTTGTCTTTGGCTTTGGTGATATCTTTGAACGTGACCAATCCGACCAATTTATTGTTTTTATCGACTACAGGAAGTTTTTCGATTTTGTAATTCTTGAAAATCTCTGTCGCTTTTTCGAGGCTGGTGCTTGCATCGGTTGTAATCAGGTTTTTCGAAGTCATCACCTCGGCAATAGGTCGCATCATATTTTTCTCGAACCGCAGATCACGGTTCGTAACAATTCCTACAAGATGGCGCTCGTTGTCAATCACCGGTATACCTCCGATTTTGTAAGTATCCATGAGTTTTAGTGCATCGGCAACATTTTTCTCCTTCGAAATCGTGATCGGATCAATAATCATTCCGGTTTCAGATCTTTTAACGATGGTAACCTGCTTTGCCTGCTCTTCAATTGACATATTCTTGTGAATCACCCCAATTCCACCCTCGCGCGCAATGGCGATGGCCATCTTTGCCTCTGTGACTGTGTCCATGGCAGCCGAAACGATGGGTGTATTCAGACGAATATTTCGCGAAAACATCGACGACAAGTTGACATCACGTGGAAGAACATCGGAGTAAGCGGGTATTAAAAGCACATCATCGAAGGTGAGGCCCTCGATTAAAACTTTGTCTTTGATAAATGACATGGTAATGGTATTTTGAGTGAGACTTCGATATTCATTAAATCCCAATTCATTAAGTGTTTTTGTAGAATTGTACAGCAAATTTAACGATTTAAAATAACTTTACCGTGCCTATTTTTAACATCCGATAAGTGAAGCGCATTCTATGGACAGAATCCACGAGATATTAAAACAATACTGGGGATACGATGAATTTCGTCCGTTACAGGAGGAGATCATCCGCTCTGTGGCTGATCAAAAAGACACGCTTGGCCTGATGCCGACAGGTGGCGGAAAGTCGATCACTTTTCAGGTTTATTCGCTCTCTGTAGATGGTATTTGTTTGGTTGTTACGCCATTAATTGCATTAATTAAAGACCAGGTCGAAAACCTGCGGTCGAAGGGGATAAAAGTATTAGCCATTTATTCGGGAATGTCAGGTCGTGAGATCGATATAGCACTGAACAATGCCATCTATGGCGATTACAAATTTTTGTATGTCTCGCCGGAGCGGTTGGGTTCTGAACACTTCAGGGAATTTTTGGTCAGGATGAAACTGAACCTGATCACGGTTGACGAGGCGCACTGTATTTCGCAATGGGGTTACGATTTCCGCCCTTCTTATCTTAAAATATCGGAATTGCGTGAACTATTTCCCCAAACTCCAATTCTGGCATTAACTGCAACCGCAACGAAGAAAGTAGTTGATGACATCCAGGAAAAATTGCTGTTTCGGGAGAAAAATGTACTTCAGAAAAGTTTTCGCCGGGCGAACCTTATCTATCTGGTCCGCGACAAAGAAGACAAAATGGGCTACCTGACTGATACGATCAGGAAGTCGAAGGGGACAGGTATTGTGTATGTCAGAAGTCGTAAAAAAACGCGTGAAATTGCACAAATGCTTCAGCAACATAAAATAGCAGCTGATTTTTATCATGCAGGACTTGCACCCGATTTGCGAAGTCATAAGCAGGATAAATGGATGAGAGGCGAAATCAGGGTCATTGTCGCCACCAATGCATTTGGTATGGGGATTGACAAACCCGATGTACGGTTTGTGATCCATCTCGATTTACCCGATTCGCTGGAAGCCTATTTTCAGGAGGCGGGCAGGGGAGGGCGCGATGGGTTAAAATCGGTGGCAGTCCTTCTTTATAACAATACCGACAAGCGCCGGCTTCATAAAATGGTTACCGACAGCTTTCCTGCAATTGAAATCATTCGTTCCGTTTATAATTCCGTTTGCAATTTTCTGATGATTGCAATCGGTAGCGGGAAATCGGGGATTTTCAGTTTCCGAATTGAAGATTTTTCAAAGCGATTTGGATTTCAGATTACAGCGGTTTATCATAGTCTGAAAATTTTAGAACGTCAGGGCTATGTGTCATATATTGAAAATGTTGACAATTATTCGCGCGTCATGTTTACAGTACGACGCGACGATCTTTATAAAATACAATTGCGAAATGCCGAGCTTGATTCATTTATTAAATTGATTCTTCGGTCGTATACAGGTGTGTTTACCGATTTTGTAAACATCGACGAAGCGCTTCTTGCCCGGCGTTCGAATTTGACGGGTGAGCTTATCTATCTTCATTTGAAAACATTGGCGCAAAATAAGATAATCGATTACATACCTCAAAAGAAAACACCTGTGCTTGTGTTCGAAACCGAAAGGCTTGACACGAATCGAATTCATATAAGTGCCGACAATTATCAACATCGCAAAGTAAAATATCAGCTACAGGTTGATTCCGTAATTGATTATGCAGTAAACGATAACAAGTGCCGCAGTGTTGCTTTGCTTGAGTATTTCGGGCAATATGGATCTGAACCCTGCGGATCGTGTGATATTTGCAGGGGCGATCATGAATCGGGAATCAAATTCACAGATTTCAGCAGGATTTCGGGTAAGATTCACGAGATTTTGTGCACCGAAAGTCATTCGATTGATCAAATCGTAAAACAGATCAGCGAACCTGAGCCTGTTGTTATTAAAGTTTCGCGATGGCTGCTTGACAACGGAATGCTAATTGCTGCCTCAAACGGGTTGTTAACAAACGTTTCAAAGGCTCATTAATGGGCGGAATATCCTCTGCTATCTGGATTTTGATTACCTTTGCCAGGAAATCTTAAAAACAAAAGGATTTTTAATGAGTAAAGAGCCATTTTCGGAGGTGGTCTATTCGAAGAATGTAATCGAATTTGCCACAGTTGCCAATGAATACTGTTCTTTTATTGAAGCTGTTGATCAGTTTCAGCGAAAGGACTTTATTACAAGGGTACAAAAATTGTTTCCGCTGCTTTATCTGAAAGCAGTTTTGCTTCCTGAACCTGACATTGAGATGTCGGATGATGTTCCAGAGAAGTTTGTAGGTGAGGAAGATTACAATTTTATCTTGCATAAACTCGAAGTGAAATTCGGACAGTTTGATGCTTATCATGAGGTTTTCGATCCTTCGATGCAATACAGTGAAGTGGCAATCGAAGCAAGTATTTCGGAGAATATCGCTGATGTTTACCAGGATCTGAAAGATTTTATTTTGTCCTACCGGATCGGCACACTCGAAGTGATGAATGATGCACTTTGGGAATGCCGCACAAATTTTGAACAGTATTGGGGTCAACGATTGGTCAATGGTTTACGGGCCGTTCACAGTCTGGTATATGGAACTTCAGATCTTGAAGAAACAGAAAAAGAGTCGGATAAAACTGACATTAATTAGTGGTAATTCACGCCGTTTAAAATTAGATAGAATTAAATTATGAGTCAGGAGTTTAAACAATGAAGAAATGTATTTCCAACGACGAGTTAGCTGAATTACCGCTTTCTTCATTCGAGGGTATTATTCATGTTATCGAATACCCGGAAGATGTTGATTTGGCTTGCGAATATCTTAGTCGTCAAACTATTATTGGATTTGATACCGAAACTCGTCCTGCATTTAAAAAAGGCCAGGTCTATCCGGTTTCCTTACTTCAACTTTCAACATCCGAACAGGCTTTTCTTTTCAGAATCAATAAAATAGGTTTGCCAATTGGTCTTATTAAAATTCTGGCATCTCCTAAAATTTTGAAAATGGGGGTGGCAATTCGTGATGACATTAAAATATTACAACGAATCGTTCCTTTTAAACCCGGAGGATTCATTGAATTACAGGATCTAGTCAAAAATTACGGAATCGAGAATTTTAGCCTTAAAAAATTATCTGCAATCATTTTAGGTTTCAGAATTTCGAAATCAGCCCGGCTTTCAAATTGGGATGCACCCGAATTAACGGAGCAACAATTGATTTATGGCGCTACCGATGCGTGGGTTTCGTGCGAAATATATAAGAAATTATTGGTAACACCCATTGAGCCGGTGTTATTTGTACCCGAAATAGCAGAAAGCACTCCAAAGGATTAATTCATCCGCAGTGTTCTGCAAGAATTTTAATTTAGTATGTCGAATTTCAGTAAGGTTATTTTAAAAAAGGGGAAGGAAGAATCTATTCTCCGGTTTCATCCCTGGGTTTTTTCAGGAGCGATCGATCGCATTGACGGAAGTGTTGAAGAGGGAGATATCGTTACGGTTCACGCCAGTGATGACCGTTTTTTAGGAATTGGCCATAGTTCAATTGGTTCTATTGCAGTGAGAATCTTCTCGTTTAAGGATGTGGTTCCAGACCTGACTTTTTGGTGCGATAAAATGCAATCAGCTTTTAACCTGCGTCAAAGAATCGGGTTGACTACGCGTAAAGAAACCAATGTTTTCAGACTGGTACATGGCGAAGGCGACGGAATGCCAGGATTGATTGTTGATTTTTACAATGGAACGGCGGTTTTCCAGGCTCACACGGTGGGAATGTGGTTAATGCGTAATTTGTTAGCAGAAGCAATGAAGATGGTGCTTGGTGACTTACTTACCGCGGTTTATGATAAAAGTGCCAAAACACTTCCTTTTAAAGCATCCATTGATTCAGTTGACGGATATTTATTGGGTGAACTGACCAATCGCGAGGTCATGGAAGATGGCAACCGTTTTATTGTTGATTGGGAAGAAGGCCAGAAGACCGGTTTTTTTGTTGATCAGCGTGAGAACAGAAAATTGTTAAGCGAATATTCCTTTGGAAAAGATGTTCTGAATATGTTTTGTTATACAGGCGGTTTTTCTTTCTCCGCAATGCAGGGTGGTGCTCAACTGGTTCATTCTGTCGATTCTTCAGCCAAAGCGATTGAACTCACCAACCAGAATGTTGAACTCAATTTTCCAGGCGATACCCGGCATGAAGCTTTTGCAGCCGATGCTTTTGATTTCATGAAGGATATCAACAATAAGTACGATTTGATTGTCCTTGATCCACCTGCTTTTGCGAAACATCGAAGCGCGCTGAATCAGGCACTTCAGGGATATAAAAAATTAAATGCACGGGCAATTCAGCAGATTCGGCCCGGCGGTGTTTTGTTTACCTTCTCCTGTTCGCAGGTGGTGACCAGAACTAATTTCCGCGAAGCTGTGTTTTCGGCTGCCGCTATTTCGAAGCGAAATGTGCGCATTTTGCATCAGTTATCGCAGCCTGGAGATCATCCGATTAGTATATATCATCCCGAGGGTGAATATCTGAAAGGATTGGTCTTATACATTGAATAAAAAGTGATTACAATTTAAAGAGATAAAAACTTGAAATTTAAAGAGTTTGATTTTGTTCCCGAAATCATGGAAGGTCTTGAATCCATGGGTTTTGAGGAATGTACCCCCGTTCAGGAATTGGCAATGCCGGTGATCTGGAAAGGAAACGACCTGATTGCATGTGCACAGACGGGTACTGGAAAAACAGCCGCTTACTTGTTGCCTGTTTTGAACCGTATTACAAGGACAAAAAGTCAAGGTATTAATACATTGATCATTGCTCCAACACGCGAATTGGTCTTACAGATCGACCAGCAAATCGAGGGGTTCTCCTATTTCTGCGGGGCGACTTCGCTGGCAGTTTATGGTGGGGGAGAAGGTGCCGCTTTTGATCAGCAAAAAGCTGCCTTGATTCAGGGTGCCGATATTATTGTGGCAACGCCGGGTCGGTTATTGTCGCATATCAACCTTAAATATTCTGATTTTAGCACCATTAAGCATCTGATTCTTGATGAAGCTGACCGTATGTTGGATATGGGCTTTTTCGATGATATCATGCGTATTGTTCGCGAACTTCCTGCTGCAAGGCAGACATTGATGTTTTCGGCTACAATGCCTTCAAAGATCAGAAAATTAGCTGAAGGTATTTTGAATAAGCCTGAAAGTGTGAGTATTGCTATTTCGAAGCCGGCTGAAAATATTATACAGGCAGCCTATATGGTCTATGAAAATCAGAAAGTCGCACTTGTAAAATCTTTGCTCAAAGGGAAGACCGACTACAAGAGTGTACTGATTTTCACTTCACGAAAGATCAATGTAAATGGTCTTGTTCGCGAATTGCGGAGGATGGGCTTTTCAGCTGACGGAATGCTTTCGGATCTTGAACAGAAGGAACGCGAAGAAGTGATGCTTCGGTTTAAGAATCGTGAAACACAGATCCTTGTGGCTACCGATATCGTTGCCCGCGGAATTGATATTGACGGAATTGATCTTGTGATGAACTACGATGTTCCACGCGATCCGGAAGATTATGTGCATCGTATCGGACGTACTGCCCGTGCCCAGAGTTCGGGAGTTGCCATTACATTGATCTCTGATGTTGACCAGCATAACTTCAAGAAAATTGAGGAACTCATTGAAAGGGATATCATTAAAATTCCACTTCCACCTGACTTTGCCGAGGGTCCGCTTTACAATCCTGTAGCCGGAAGGCAATTTGGCCGCCGACCCTTTGGTAATAAACCCAATAATAACCCGCGATCTGGTTCTATCACTAAGAAAAAGGACTTTCGTCACCGCGACCGTGGTACCCATCAGGGACATCAGGCTGAATAGTCAATCGGCAATTTAATAGCAATAAAAGCACCTTGTCACTCTTTTTTTAGTTCCTGTTTGATCAGGGCTTCAATAGCGCCAAGCTGATTTAGCGGTACAGAATTCAGCAGCTGGCTTAGCTGGCCGATGCTACCCGTTCTTCGGAGCGAAACAATTCAATGTCGTATTTTCCTCCAATGTTTTGTAAGAAATATCCTGTTGTTCTTTGTAAACATGAAAGACATAATGGGCAATTTAAGACTAGAACCTTAGGCTCGGGACATATTTTGAGGCTTCCGCACGTGCGGGATCAGTCTGGTCAATAAAGCCGACTTATCCATCCTCACGAGAGCCATGGGATCGAGGCATATAATATGCACAGCATTATTGCTATATTATCCATATGTTTCGTACCTACGGTACTCCGGTTTTTTGATTTCGTCTTTTTTTGGCCGGATTAAAATCCGGCGTTACAAAATGATCCGTTCCTACGGAACTAAACATCATTAAAATAAATACATTAAATTGTCCCCGTTACTTAACTGCTTTCAGTTGATGAGATATTTGTGTCTTACTTTCTTTTTGTTTGCAGTGATCATCCGGCTCCACTACCCTATCCGAGGGTTTATTAAGCTTCGCTGATGATCGAAGCCGGGAAAACGGTTATTTACGTCGATCCTGTTTCACGTGAAGCCGATTATTCCGTCCTTCCCAAAGGAGATCTGGTGCTGATTACGCATGAACATGGTGATCATCTTGATAAAAAAGCACTGGCCATGTTTACTAAACCACAAACGAATACAATTGTAAGTAAAAGTTACAACGGGAAGGTTGACAACGCAATTGTGCTAAATAACGGCGAAACACATTCTTTTGAAGACATCTCAATTAAAGCTGTACCTGCGTATAATATTGTCAACCAGCGCGAGGGAAATCCTTATCACCCGAAAGGAAACGGAAACGGTTATGTGATCACTTATTGCGGAAAGAAAATCTACGTTAGCGGCGATTCGGAAAATATACCCGAAATGGCTGATCTGAAGGACATCGATACAATGGATCAAATAACATTCTTTTCACATCGGGGATTGACCTGAAAAGATGAAAGTATTTACTACTTTTATTGCAAAATAACCTTGCTTTTAAGGTGTCAATGCTCAAAACTAATTAGTGACTATATGAACTCAACGCGGAAATTATTCATTTCGTTTTTGCTTTGCTCTGGTTTTTTTCTGATCAGCTCCTATTCGAATGGTCAGGTTAATCCATCGAAGGATTATCCTATTCAGCCTGTTAGCTTTACGGATGTAAAAGTTACAGATCATTTCTGGGCGCCACGCATTGAACTGAATCAAAAAGTGACGATTCCTATCGCCTTGGATCAGTGTTACAAAACAGGAAGGGTCGAGAATTTTAAGATTGCCGCCAAACTTACCAAGGGGAAGTTTCAGTCGGAGTTTCCATTCGATGATTCTGATATTTATAAAATTATTGAGGGTGCGAGTTATTCACTTCAGACAAACCCTGATGCGCAACTGGCGAAAAGGATCGATTCGCTGATTTATTACATTGGGAAAGCGCAGGAACCTGATGGCTATCTATATACCAACCGGACAATTGATTCACTTCATATGCACCCCTGGGTTGGAAAGAAACGGTGGGAAAAAGATCCTGAACTAAGTCATGAGTTATATAACCTTGGTCATCTGTACGAAGCGGCCTATGCTCACTTTCTGGCAACCGGTAAGCGAACGTTGCTTGATGTGGCTATAAAAAGCGCTAACCTTGTGGATCACGATTTTGGACCAGGTAAATTGGCCTATTATCCCGGACATCAGGTGATTGAAATGGGATTATCGAAACTTTACCGGATAACCGGCGATGAAAAGTATTTGAAACTCGCGAAGTTCTTTCTCGATTGCCGTAAAGGGGGAAATGAATACAACCAGGCGCATATACCCGTTATTGAGCAGGATAAAATTGTCGGTCACGCTGTTAGGGCAACCTACATGTATGCTGGAATGGCAGACGTTTCAGCACTCACGGGTGACAATTCTTATAAAATTGCGATCGATAAAATCTGGAACGACCTTGTAAGTACAAAATACTATATCACCGGAGGAATTGGCTCGGGAGGAAGTAATGAAGGTTTCAGTGATCCCTATTTCTTACCCAATATGTCTGCATATTGCGAAACCTGTGCCTCTATCAGCAATGTGATGTGGAATCAACGAATGTTCTTGCTTGAAGGCGATTCTAAATTTTATGATGTCCTTGAGCGTACACTTTATAATGGGCTACTATCTGGTATTTCTTTGAGTGCCGACCGGTTTTTCTATCCGAATCCGCTTGAATCGCGGGGACAGCATTCGCGCAGTGCATGGTTTGGCTGTGCCTGTTGTCCAAGTAATATCTGCCGGTTTATCCCCTCCGTTCCGGGATATGTTTATGCACATAAGGGTAACGATTTATATGTCAATCTCTTTATGAATAATTCTGCAACAGTTGAGCTGAATGGCGGGCGTATAAATATTGAGCAGACGACTGATTATCCATGGAATGGGAAAATCGCAATAAGCGTAGAACCTGCGAAACAGCAATTATTTAATATGATGATCCGAATCCCCGGATGGGCAAATAACCAGGCCGTACCTTCTGATTTGTATCGCTTTAAATCAACTGACAACTCCACTGTTCTTATCAAAGTTAACGGGAAGGATTTCAAGTATGATGTTAAGAATGGTTACGCGGTGATCTCGAGGGAGTGGAAAAAAGGTGATCAGTTAGAGATCGATTTACCCATGCCGGTCAGGGAAATTAAAGCAAATGAGGCGGTTCAGGAAGATAAGGGCAAAGTCGCCTTACAACGTGGGCCTTTGGTTTATTGCGCTGAATGGCCGGATAACAAAGACGGACATGTCTTGAATCTTTCGCTAAACAATAAAAACACTTATTCAACCGAATTTCTTCCTGGTCTTTTAAATGGCGTGACAATCATCAAAACAACCGTCAATGAATCGAAACAACTATTTATCGCGATTCCATATTACGCATGGGCAAATCGTGGAGCGGGTGAAATGATGGTATGGATTCCTCAGTATGCGCCTAAATGATGATGTTGATTTATAGACATATGGCGTACGTCTAAACGAATCTATCAAAAATTGAACACGTAATCTATTGCAGATATGAGGGGTGAAGGAGTAAATGAATTGAAAAACGTTATAAACTAATCAGCTATGTTTCAAAAAGGTCTATTTAATTTGATGATGCTATGCCTGTTATTGTTAGTAACATACAGGCACAGAAGGTCAGCGAAATTACAGTCAGAGTCAATCAGCGCATTAATACTGTTCCCGCTTCGATGTGGGGAATCTTCTTCGAGGACATCAACTTTGCTGCCGATGGAGGAATTTATGCCGAACTGGTGAAGAACCGTTCCTTTAGTTTTAATGATCCGTTGATGGGATGGAAATGGATCAGCAAGGATGAAGGCAAAGGCGACGGTCGGCTCTATAATTCCGGCGATCTGTTGCGACCCGATAAAAGGTATGTCAGGATACAATCTACCAGCGATAACGGTTCCTACGGACTTTCAAATGAAGGTTTCCGTGGTATGGGTGTAAAAAAGGATGCCGGGTATCGTCTTTCAGTTACCGCCCGTAATGTTGATTCAGATATTGCTGCCAATCTTGTTGTTGAATTGGTTGATTCAACAGGGAAAGTGTTGGCTGAAAATCAACTGTCCGGTCTCACAAAAGATTGGGAAAAATATGAAGTCATTCTCAAACCTGTAAAAACGGAAGCCAAGGCTCAACTGAATGTGTTTGTAAAGGGAAAAGGTTTGGTGGAAATCGAAACCGTTTCGCTGTTTCCGGTTGATACCTGGAAAGGGCGGAAAAATGGTCTCCGAAGTGATCTGGTTCAATTATTGGCGGATATGAAACCCGGATTTGTCCGTTTTCCGGGTGGATGTATTGTCGAAGGACGTGAATTGGCGACACGCTATCAATGGAAAAAGACTGTGGGCGATCCCGCAGAACGCGAGTTGATTGTGAATCGGTGGAATACGGAGTTCAAACATCGTTCGACACCTGATTATTTTCAATCATTTGGCCTCGGCTTTTATGAGTATTTCTTGCTGGCGGAAGATATCGGTGCCGAGCCGTTACCCATTCTTAACTGTGGAATGGCTTGCCAGTACAACACAAGTGAATTGGTGGATATGAAAGATCTTGATCCCTATATCCAGGATGCGCTCGACCTGATTGAATTTGCCAATGGTGCAGTTACGACGCAATGGGGAAAACTTAGGGCCTCGATGGGTCATTCAGAACCTTTTAATCTTAAGATGATGGGTGTTGGAAATGAGCAATGGGGACCTCAGTATATTGAGCGTTTCAAAAAATTTAACAGTGCGTTAAAAGAAAAACATCCTGAAATAAAATTAATTACAAGTGCAGGTCCTGGTCCGGATGGAGATCGGTTTACCTATCTTTGGGATGAGCTCGTAAAACTGAATGCTGATATTGTCGATGAACATTACTATCAGTCACCTACATGGTTTTTGAAGAATGCCAGTCGTTACGACGCTTATCCACGGAAAGGGCCAAAAGTATTTGCCGGAGAGTATGCGGCCCATTCGAAGGGTCAAGCCGATCCGACTTCCCGGAATAACTGGGAAAGTGCGCTTGCAGAAGCTGCCTTTATGACCGGACTTGAACGGAATTGCGACGTGGTACAAATGTGTTCGTATGCTCCGTTGCTGGCCCATAAGGATGCCTGGCAATGGAACCCCGATCTCATCTGGTTCGACAACCTCAAAGCGGTACCAACGCCCAACTATTTTGTTCAGAAATTATTTGCAGCGAACAAGGGAAGTTATACGGTTTCAGTTTTGAAAGATAAGGAAGTAATTGCAGGGAAGGATAGTGTTTATGCTTCGGCTACTATCGATGAAACATCCAAGGAGCTGATCTTGAAATTGGTTAATATTTCCCAAAAGTCTGTTCCACTGAAATTCTCTTTTACCGGTGGATCCGTTAAAAGTCAGAATGCCAATATGGAGGTACTGAAGAATAAAGATTTGAGTGCCTGGAATAGTTTTTCAACCCCTTTAAATATAGGAATCGAGTCGATGAAAGTGAAAGTTTCGGGTCGGTCGTTAATGCTTAGTCTTGACGGAAACTCAGTGAATGTATTGAGAATTAAGCTGTAATTGTAAGAGACCTTCAAGGTTCTCGAAACCTTGAAGGTCTTAACTATCTGTAATGAAGTTTTTTATTCCGTTGCAATGAAGATTTCGACTTCCGAGTTGTCAGGATCCTGCGATTTCTTTCCATAGACTTCAAAGTCAGCCGTGTATTTTCGGTTTAACTCTTTGTCCTTGACCCATATTTCCTGCCATGTATTGAAAACGGATAATGGCCGTGTCCCTTTGGCTTTAATTTCGAGATAATTACCACCATCGAATGCTCTTCCTTCCAGCCCTTCCGGAAGATTGTCGATCGAACTTACACGATATCCGAGAATAGTGGTATAGTCAGCCGTATAGTCCGATTTGTAGTCGGTATAAACCGAATAAATATCATCGTTGATTTTATTTGGGATCATAGACGAAATATTTTCGGAGTAGAACCGCTGCCACAATTCCATGATGTCTTTTGCTGATTTTCCGTTTTGGTTGGTGGTTTGTACCGCAATGCCTACAATTTTAAAACTTTCTAAGTTAACTTTTTGGCTCTTCATATTTATATCATTTTTTTCAAAAATACGAAAGATTACTACATCGCAGCGAAAATCACCTGGTTTTATCTATGGAAAGTCTGGTTTTAAATAATGGCCGGTTTCCGTCCTGTAATCAGTTGAATATCTTTCCAACCCATGGAATTTGCCGGATCAGCCACGATACGAGCAATGAGGCCACAATTGTCAGGAAAGCAATGATAAAGAATTTGGGTATTATTCCGGGATGGATATCTTTGGTAAGAATTGAAAGTCCAATTAATATAGGTGCATGGAAGACATAAACACCGAAGGTATTTTCAGATAGAAATTTCATGGTTTTACCTTGATCGTTCCATTTTGCTTTCGCAATTCCCAATAATGCAATAATAATGGAGACGCAGAAAAACGATTCCCAGAAGGCATAAAGAAATGCACCGGCATTAAATCCTCCAAGGATCAGCATTTTTCCTTCTGATACTTTTCCGAAAAATCCTGCGATAAACCATAATGGAATCCCGATTCCAAAGGCGATGTACAGCCATTTTTTACCTTGCTGCAAGGTAATCTTCTCTATAATATTGATTCGCTGTGCCTGGGTACCTAAGTAAAAGAACACAATGTATGCTGCAAAATAGCAAAACTGGAAGTTGTAGAATGATGTACCAATAGGAGCGACAAGGCGGAAGCCAAATGCAAGCAAGGTGATTAAACCAATGATTGCCATGATTTTGAGATTGGAAACCCCAACGTTTGATTTTGCCGAAGGAAGGTATTTATGCACAACCGCATAAAGCACAGAGAAAATCAGAAGGGCAAAAGCAAACCAAAGAGGCCCCGTATGGCCCAGAAAATCAAGATTGTGAAAACCTTTCAATGTAAATTCCGCAATATTCAATTGAGGGTACACCAATTTCACGCATATTGGATGAATAATGAAAATGTAAATCAATACTGGTATTCCAAGACGTTTTAAGCGTTCGAGAATAAAGGTTCTTGTTCCTTTCCGTTCAAGAGAGGCAGGTATAAAGTAGCCGGAAACAAAAAAGAAAAGCGACATGCTGAAAGCTTGTGCATGTGATTGGAAAAGAAAGAAAAATAGTTTTTCAAGGTCACCAAGCGGCATCGGTTCGTTATAATACCAGCTTCCAATACAACTGTAGGTTACAGCGCTGTGAATCATTACCACGATTACAATACAAAATACACGTAAGTTGTCGATATAAGGCAATCTGACTGTCATGGGATTTTTTATTAGTTCTAAACAATATCTATATGTCGATTAAGTCCCTGGAATGTTACACACTTTTCGATTTATGAGACAAAAAAGAGGTGCAACGCAAATTACACCTCAAACTAGCAAACGCAGTAACTGTTCTTTATTTCACCATTTGTGAAAAAATCATTGTATCTGCACAATTATTTTAGGTTTTAAAAAATAATAAAATTGAGTGACCCTTCTGAATTTTAAATAACTTTACTAATCGAACGCTGAACATTAAACATTCCGAATTTATGAATAAACTACTTGTTCTTTTGGCAATTTTCCTTTCACTTTTTATTGGAAAAACATCCTTTTCGCAAGATGTATTGCCGGTCAGGGGATTTTGTATTGGCGCACCGAAAACGGTTGAAGTTGATGCTTTTATCAAATTTATTGCTGAAGAATTGGCGCCAAGGAAGGTGAATGCTTTGATTCTCAGAATTGATTACAATTATCAGTTCGAAAGTCATCCCGAGTTGCGCGATGAATCGGCGCTGAGCAAAGCAGAAGTAAAAAAGATGGTTGATATTTGCCGCAAAAACCAAATTCGTTTGATTCCTCAAATCAATTTACTTGGCCATCAGTCATGGGCAGAGAAAGTAACCAATCTTTTGCGTGTTTATCCACAGTTTGACGAAACACCTCAGGCCGAAATGCCACAAAAATACAAATGGCCCAATTCAGATTCACTTTATTGTAAAAGTTATTGTCCACTTCATCCTGATGTTCATAAGATTGTTTTTGCTTTGGTTGATGAGATTTGCGATGCATTTGAAACTGATGCTTTTCACGCCGGCATGGATGAGGTTTTTTACATTGGTGATGATAAATGTCCACGCTGTTCAGGCAAAGATAAAGCCGAATTATTTGCCGGTGAAGTGAACCTGATCCGTAATCATCTTGCTATGAAAAATCGCCAGCTCTGGATCTGGGGTGACCGACTCCTTGATGGAAAAACCACTGGGATGGGAATGTGGGAAGCGAGTTTTAACAATACACACCGTGCAATTGATTTGATATCCAAAGATGTGATGATTTGCGACTGGCATTATGAACGGCCCGATCAGTCTGCGGTCTATTTTGCGACCAAAGGCTTTAGTGTTGTTACTTGTCCATGGAGAATGCCGGAAATCGCAGTCCGGCAAACGCAGGATATGTTTCGGTTCAGGGCTTCGGTAACTCCGGAAATGAAAGTGCGTTTTCAGGGAATGATGCAAACAGTCTGGTCGGGCGCCGGACAATTTATGGATGAATTCTACGGACGGAAAACCAATAATAAGGACAATGCAAACACGCCAACCAATTGTTTTAAAGCAATGTTTGATGAGATTCAGAAACAAAATACAATAAAGAACTAAATCTTTTTGTCAATAATATTTATCTGAATATCTGCCAGGCGCCAGCTGCTAACTGCCAGTCGCATTATTCTTTAACGTAGTCAATAACTATCAAACAATGTCTATTCAGCAAAACCGTATTTTTTCAATTGATGTTTTTAGGGCAATCACCATGTTGCTGATGATTTTTGTAAACGATCTTTGGTCGTTAACTGGTGTACCGCTTTGGCTTGAACATGCTCGGGCAGATCAGGATTTTCTGGGATTTTCGGATATTGTTTTTCCCTGTTTCCTGTTTATTGTTGGAATGTCGATACCCTATGCGATGCGTAACAGGTTAGCGAAAGGGGAAAACTACTTTCAGGTTCTGCGTCATATTGCACTGCGATCGCTGGCACTGCTGGTGATGGGATTTTTCACGGTTAATATAGGTGATCTGAATGTTGAAGCATCGGGTTTAAGCAGGGAATGGTTTCAAATAATAATGGTCGCCGGATTTTTCCTGATCTGGAATGTGTACCCAAAATCGGAAGACTGGAAAAAATACCTTTTCAACGGATTGCAACTGGTTGGTATACTTACATTGATTTTGCTGGTTTTTCTTTTTAAAGGTGATAAGGATGGCACAGAACAAATGACGCCTCAATGGTGGGGGATCCTGGGGCTCATTGGCTGGACTTACCTGATTTGTGCACCTATTTACCTGTTTGCCCGCAAATCTCTGGTCTTGCTGCTGCTCTTCTGGTTCCTATTTACAATGCTAAACATCGCTGACCATGCCGGTTGGCTACATACACCAATTCCGGGTGGTGGCGCTTTCCAGGGATTTGCTTTTGCCGGAATTGCCGCAAGCCTGCTGACTGATCGGGCCAATACGCCTGAAAAACGTCGGAAACTGCCGTTGTTTTACATCGGAATTGGCATTCTATTGTTGCTAACCGGTTTTGCATTGCGTAACTTTTTTATTATTTCGAAGATTCAGGCAACTCCGACATGGGTCTTTCTGTGCAACGCAATTGCCTTTGGGTTTTTTGCAGTAATTTATTTTGTGGTCGATCTGAAAGGGAAAGGCAGTTGGTTTAGCCTGATCAAACCTGCAGGAACAAGCACCCTCACCTGTTACCTGATTCCATACGTTTATTATAGTATTGCCACCTTTGCTTTTACGCTTCCTTTATTTTTGAAAACGGGAGTGGTGGGTTTGTTAAAATCGTTTGTTTATGCACTGATCATCATTGGAATTACAGCACTTCTGGGTAAATTGAAGATAAAGCTTAAAATTTAGGGTCATGTAACGAAACGAAATGATTTTTTTATTGCTATTTTGTGATGTTATACCAAAGTAAGAAACCTGGAAATCTCTATTCTTAAGTTTTGTTCATATGTTTGAAAATCATATTTTTATAAAGAGTCTTTATTTAGTAATTATTCTTTTCCTTTTGTTTAGTTGCAACGATCAGCCTGATGGTAACATCCTAAATATTGAAAAAACGGCCATTATTGAACCTGATTATTCCGAAGTTACAATACCTCCAAATATCGCCCCCCTGAACTTAATTATTAAGGAACCCGGATCAGCCTATTTTGTGAAATTTTCATCTGCTAAAGGAACTGAAATAGACGTTTATTCAAGTGATGGGAAAATCCAAATTCCGGAAAACAAATGGCGGAAAATGCTGCAAGACAATACTGGGAAGGAGATCAAAATTGAAATTTATTCAAAGATGCCGGATGGTAAGTGGTCAATATTCAAGACAATTACCAATAAGATTGCGTCCGAAAAAATTGATCCTTATTTATATTACCGGCTCGTATATCCAGGTTATGAAAGTTGGACAGAACTGAGTATCAACCGGCGTAATCTTGAAAGCTTTGAATCGGAGTCGCTGATCGAAAATAGTGTTGTCGATGAGAATTGTGTGAACTGTCACTCGTTTAACAACAGGAGAACGGATGATTTTGTCTTTCATATGAGGGGAAATATGGGTGGCACTTATTTTTATTCAGGAGGCGAATTCAAAAAGATCAACCTGAAAACTCAGGAGATGAAGAATGGAGCAGTTTACCCGCGTTGGCATCCTTCCGGTAAATTTGTCGCCTTTTCATCCAATAAAATCACGCAACGATTTCATGCTGCGGACAACAAGAAGGTTGAAGTAACCGATCTTGAATCTTCGCTGGTTCTGTATGATGTTGCGAAAAATGAGATAATGGATATACAATTGACCAACCGCGAAAAATTTATGGATACTTATCCCGAATGGTCTCCTGATGGTAAGTATCTCTATTTCTGCCGGGCTGATCAAATTGGGAAAGATTACGATTACAAGCAGATCAGGTACAATTTGTGTCGTGCTTCCTTTGATGCAGGGAAACGAACCTTCGGGGAGGTTGAAATGATATTTGATGCTGCACAAATCAATAAAAGTATCTCTTTCCCAAGAATTTCACCCGATGGGCGGTTTCTTATTGTGACCTTGGCTGATTACGGATGTTTCCCGATCTGGCATAAAGAGGCTGACCTGTATTCTATTGATCTTGATAATTTTAAAGCGAGCCGGCTCGATCTGAATAGCGACGAAACCGACAGTTATCATTCGTGGTCATCGGATAGCAGATGGCTGATATTTAGCAGTAAGCGTGGGGATGGTTTGACGGCAAGGCCTTATATCGCCTACATTGACAAAAACGGTATTTCGGGTAAACCATTTATTCTGCCACAGGAGGATCCTGAATTCTATCAGCGGTTTTTAAAGAGCTTTAATATCCCTGAATTTTCAACGGTTGAAATCAAGCTGAATCCCGGAGATATCCGGAAGTTATCCAAAACAGAAGCGACACCAGCCAAATGGTCTAATAATTAATTTTTTACTGAAATATTCATGCAATCGAATCTAAACCGAATTACGATAAAAAAAAATCTTGTTTTTTCCATGCTGCCATACATGGTGTTCTTTATAGGTTCATTTATTTATTTTGGATTTTTTGTCAGCTACATCTTCTTTTACCAGGAAAAATCGACCCTTTTTATCTCTTCATCCGATTTTCTGATTGAAAATCTTCACCAACCGGGTGGACTACTCATATACCTTGGGAAGTTTCTTTCAACATTTTTTTATTATCCGCTTGCCGGTGCAGCAATCGTTTCGACCTGCCTCACCCTGATTGTATTAACCGTTTCAAAAATTATCGGTTTTGTCGCCGGGAAGCGTGCAATGATTGTTCCGTTTATAATCGGAATCCTGCTGTTTTATCTTCAGGCAGATTATCGTTTTCTGCTTTTCAATACCCTTGGAGTTTTGCTTCAGCTTGCTCTCTTTTACCTGTCAATTAGATTTATGGCATCATGGAGAATATGGATACCTGTTTTAATCACCCCGTTTTTGTATTTTGTAACAGGTAGTTTTGCATGGCTTTTCTGCGTCATGCTTACATTCCATCTGGTTATTAATAACGAAAAGAAGGACAGGATAAAAATTATCACTTTGTGGGCACTGACTTTGATAACGATCTATATTTCAAAAGAATTTCTTTTCTTTCAAACCGAAGAAGTGCTCCTGAAGTTCCCTTTTTCGGATATAAATACCGGTGAGCAGCAGTTACTTTTTCTTGCAGGCATTCTTTCACTTCTGCCACTAATTGCCAGTATTAAGTTCAGTATGCCCGGTAAATTCAGAATTTCGGATCATGCGAAAGGACTTATCACAATATTTGTAGTGGTTATGGCTCTTTCCTCAATTGGATTTCAACGTTTTGATATTAAATTAAAGCAGTACTTCCATGTTGAAAAATTGTTTTATCAAAATAAATTTGAGGAAGTAATTGCTTATAATATAGCAAATCCATCTTCCAATTCTTTGACGATCTTTTTGAATAATATAGCGTTATGTGAAACGGATCAACTGAACGATTTGCTCTTTCATTTCAGGCAAAGTACAGATGGTAATACGCTATTTCTGAAATGGGAGATGGAAGGAGAGGTACTTAAACGAGGTGGGTATTTTTATTACACAATTGGAATGGTGAATGAGGCACACCGCTGGGCTTTCGAGAATATGGTGATGAAGGGTCATTCACCCGAAGGGTTAAAAATGCTGATCAGGACCGAATTGATTAATGGTAATTATAAGATGGCATCCAAGTATATTGCATTACTAAAGAATACCTTTTTCTATGCAACGGAAGCTAAAGCATTTGAAAATCTACTGTTTAATGATAAGGCCATTGAGGAAAACATGGAGTTTGGTGAAAAAAGACGAGGCCGGATTGAAACAGATTTTTTCGCAATCACTGATAATGCAAATGTCAATATTGAAAGAATACTGGCTAATGATTCGCTGAACAGAAAGGCTTTTGAATATAAAATGGCATTTCTTCTGCTAAAAAAGGATTATCAGCATATTACAGATTTCCTTCCTCAATTTGAAAGGCTTGGATTTAATAAAATTCCCGTGCATATCGGAGAAGCAGCGATTGCATTTGCGACCTTAAACAGCAAACCTTTACCCGTGTTAAGAAGACTTTCGATCGATCCTCAAACAGAACCCCGGTGGACGCAGTTTCTTCAGACTTTTCAGGCAAAGGGCAATAACCTTAAAGCGGCAGAGCCTGCCTTGCGAACTAATTTCAGTAATACCTTTTGGTATTACTCGTTTTATATGTAACCTGATTTCCAAATAGGGGAGTGCGCAAATATATTGGGGATAGTGTGGCTCAATACCGGTTAACGTCCCGGAAAGCTGAATGTAAAATAAGTTACACTGGGTTTCACAGGGTATAGCACAGATTTTCATAGTTTAGTTTTACTTTACAGCGTCAAATCGGTTGCCGAAAAACATTGTGTAACACTGCATGAACTCTATGAAACATTGTGTAGCTTTTTCTTTAAATTATATAAAACCAATAAATGATTGTATTTCCTTGTCATATGGCATGTCATTTATGATTTTAAAACGCAAAGAAAACCCCTCCGTTTTGCAGAGGGGTTTTAAGATTGTATAAACTTTGAATTATATTAATATCCAGGATTCTGAACAAGCTGAGTATTTTTGTTCATCTCATCACGCATAATTGGGAAGAAATAGCATTTGTTATTCCATGCCCTTGCATCACCAGGTGTTTCTTTTTTGGCAAAAGTCGGAACACTCCAGGTTGAACCATCAGGTTGTCTGTAAGCGGCAACAGTTGCTGAAGATGTATTGTAACTTACATCGACAGAGGAAGTCTGTTTATAAGCGACTGATCCAATCAACCAACGGCGAACATCCCAGAAACGTTGATCTTCGAAAGCCATTTCAACACGACGTTCGTGACGGTAAGCCTGACGTAACGCATCACCGGCTAAAGCTGGCAAATCGGGTTGACCAGCACGTTTGCGTATCATGTTAATGTAAGTGCGCGCTTCAGCATCCTGACCCAGTTCAATACAAGCCTCGGCGTAGTTTAATAGGACTTCACCATATCTGAGGTGTTTAAACGGAACATCCTGCTTTACATACTGAGGATCAACCGAAGGATCAACATATTTACGTAAATAATAACCTGTTTTACCACCGTTCCAGTCTTCAATTGGGCCTGAACGTGTATCCAAGCCAGCTTTTATCATAGTTGTACCATTATAAACGTATCCTACCTGAATTTTGCTGAAGGGATCAATCTTTAATGCGTCGTCCGGACGTTTTCTCCATTGTACGCCTTCGTAAAGAATAGAAGCATATAAACGGGCATCGCGTTTGAGATAAGGATTCGCCTTTTGAACAGGATTAGTCCAGTCGAATTTGCTTCCGTCTTTCATTTCATAGTCGTCAACGAGATCACCAAGTGGTGTATTGTTACCCCAGTTATGGTAGCCATTAGGCCCGCAATACAATGCAGGATTGTATCCATCCCAGTCCTCATCTGTTTTTGGCGTAAAGAATTGCAAAAGGATATCTTCGCTTGATCCTTTGGAGGTAAACAATTCAACAAAGTTTTGAGCTACAGAATCAGTTGAAGCAGGAGATGCTTTATATAAACTGTAAGTTCCCAGATCAATAACAGCTTTAGCAGCAGTCTTGGCAGCTGTCCACCGGGCAGTTGCATCGCCTCCAACGTAACCTAGTAATTCAGGTTTAGCAAATCCGGCAGTCGCAACACTGTTTTTTGCAGAATTATGCAAATCGCTTGCGGCATAGAGTAAAACTCTCGCTTTAAATGCCAAAGCAGCCCCTTTTGTTACACGACCATTATCCGTAGCATCGGCATAACTTGCGGGTAAATTCATGGCAGCTGAATCGATCTGTCCTACTACATATTTAATGCACTCATCGTATGTATTTCTTGGAACTGTGAACTCGTCTTTTAATCCGTAAGCTTTCGTAATAATCGGAACGCCACCATAAAGATTCGTCAGATAGAAATAGGTCCATGCACGCATAAAATAAGCTTCACCCTTTAATCTGGGCACCATGGCCTGTGGATCATCCACCACATTTTTAATATTGGCAAAGAAGATGTTAGCGCGCCGAACATTCATATACAAAGGCGCCCAACGATAATGCAATGTATGCGGTGTAGCCCAGTCTACTTGCCAGCCATAAAGACCATCGGAGGTCATCAAGCTCTTATTGAAGTTAAGTACATCCCAGTCGGGAGTGAAAAAAGATTCGTCTGAGTAATCCGACAGGCGCTCGATAGAAAACGGGAAACCCAATGCATTACGATACATGCTGTTCACAAACGTTTCAGCAAGGGAAGGATCAGTCCAAACTGCAGTTTCGGAGTAGTCTCCAAGTGGTTGTTTATCCAAAAAATCGGCTGATTTTGTACAGGAGAACAGTGTTGAGATGATTGTTGCAATCATCAATAGATTGAATATCTTTTTCATTTTAATTCTTTTTAGAATGTTAAAGTTAAACCACCGGTAATAACTCTTTGCGGAGCATATGAAGTTCCTCCTTCTACTTCAGGGTCGATCAATTTTTGTTTCGACAAGGTAAGTAAATTTGATCCGTTAACATATAAACGAAGGCCTTCAATACCAAGGGATTTATTAACACTGGATGGTAAATTATATCCCAGTTCAAAGTTCTTCAAACGGGCATAATTCATGTTCTGAAGCCAAAAGGTATTTTGCTGACTTCTCCAGTATTCTTCGTCGCGGTTCCATGTTCTTGGGAAAGCAGAGACCGTGTTTTCAGGTGTCCAGCGATTGTCTGCATATAATTTGTAGTAGTTACCGATTTCACCCGATTCCGGGTTGACATACTGGACAGATCCCGTTGAACCCTGGAAAAGCATAGACACATCGAACTGCTTAAATCTCAGGTTAATCGTAAGACCACCAACAAATCTTGGAAAGTTATTCTTCTCATTCATAACTTTGTCTAACCCGTCGATTACCTTATCGTCATTTACATCTTTAAAAATAACATCGCCAGGCTGTGCACCTGCCCAATGAGGATACGCAGCGACAGCTGCCGCATCTTTAAAAATACCGATTGCCTGATAATACAAGGATGAACCCATTGGTCTTCCTGTAGATTGTTGATAATCAGGAATACCTGGTGTTTCATCCCAGAATACAATTTTGTTTTTCGAATAACTACCATTTACAGAAACATCATATTGAAAATCGCCCGACTTGCCGTTGTAACCTATTGTCGCTTCAATTCCGCGGTTTTGAACCTTTCCGATATTTTCAGGAGGCAAAGTAAGACCTGTAGAACTTGGAATTGAGGCATTCCGTTTAATAAGGATCTGAGAACGGATATTGTTGAAATAATCAGCCGAAATTGACAATTTACTATTAAACAAAAGCGCGTCAAATCCAATGTTGGCCTGATTGGCTACTTCCCATGTAACATTCGGGTTTGGTATTTTTGTCTCATTTAAGAGCTTGGAATCTGTTGAGCCAAATACATAAGTTTTGCCACTAAGATATCCGTAAGTTGCGAGATATTGATACTCATCAATCCGGTCATTCCCGGTTTGACCCCACGATCCACGAATTTTGAAGTCATTAATAAGGGAAATATTTTCTTTCCAGAAAGCTTCTTCCGAAATACGCCATCCGGCAGAAACGCCCGGGAAGAAACCAAATTGCTTTGTTGTCGGGAATTTATAAGAACCATCGTATCTCCAAACAAATTCGACCATATACTTCTTGCTTAGGTCGTAATTAACGCGGCCAAAATAACTCAGAATAGCACTCTGGCTTGCCGAACCACTATTTGACATATATTGATCCTCAGCACCGGCAAATAATTGATCAACAGCAGGAGAGATGTAATTTTTTCGGAATGCGTTGAAAATATCTCTTTGTCCGTTTCGTCTTTCTGTACCTGCCATTACTTTAATGGTGTGTTTCTCTGCAAATGTTTTATCATAAGAAGCATAGGCATTTATAGTAATTGTCTGTCCGTCAGCCATGTCTTCTGATAGCTGTGGAGCGTCCAGACCTCTTTTCCCTTTCGTAGTAACATGGTCAGCATTTCCATCCCATGTGTAAAGGTACCAGGGAGTTTCGAATTTTTTATGAAACTGAAATGCTTTGTCAAAAGAGGCGTTAGCGGTAACTGATAGGCCACTTACCCATGGAATCACAATAACGGTGCGTAAATTACTTTCGAGAATATATCTTTTATCCATGTCATATCCTGTAGCTGCAGTTGATGTAACGGCTGGGTTATCACCATATTCAATATCTGGACCCGGATCACCATTGGGCCAGTAAGCAGGCATATTTGGTTTACCACGCATCAGCATTCTGAAAATAGAACTGGCTGAACGCGTAGGATAATTCCTCAATTCTTCTCTTCCTGAAACATCAAACGCAATATTGATGTATTTATTTATCTTGCCATCGATGTTAGTACGGAAATTGTATTGTTTATAATTGGTTGCACTGTTTTTATAATTGGCATCCTGGTACTGTGCACCTAAAGCAATGAAATATTTCATATTTTCAGTTCCACCCGAAATAGAAGCATTTTGCTGATTTTGGCTCGACCAAGGTTTAAATACTTCATTAAACCAATTGGTATTTGGATGTCCCCAGGGGTCTGATCCATCGGTGTATTTCGTCAGATCGTCCGCTGAATACTTTTGAAAACGACCAAGTGATGGGGTCTTATAATAGGCAATTTCGTTCAGCATGGTAGAATACTGGGTCGCGTCAGCCATTTCAGGTACACGTGTAGGTTGGTTGAAACCCGTGTTCATGTTTATTGTAACTTTGGGTTTTCCAAGTGCACCACGTTTGGTGGTTATCAAAATTACACCATTGGCAGCTTCGGCGCCATAAATAGCGGCTGAAGCATCTTTTAAAATGGTAACACTTTCGATATCCGCCGAGTTGATACGTTCCATACTACGGTTTGCAATACCATCAACTACAATCAGTGGATTGTTATCTCCCAGTGTATTACCGCCCCGAATTCGCAGCGTAGAGCCATCATTACCAGGTTCACCGCTTCTTGTAACAGAAGTCAAACCAGGCAGACGACCTACAAGGCTATTGGTTAAATTGACTGCGGGCGATTTCTGTATTTCAGCACCTTTGGCTGAAACGGCTGAACCAGTTGCGGTTACTTTCTTCTGTGTGCCATAACCAACAACAATAACCTCTTCCACACCCAAAATCTCTGTTTTCATCGTCACATCGATCACCTTTTTCTGTCCGATCGCGACTTCCTGTGGTATCATACCCACAAATGAAAAGATCAAAAGTTGTAAATTTGCAGGAACATTAAGACTGTACTTTCCATCCATGTCAGTAACAGTTCCGGTAGTAGTTCCTTTTACAACAACTGAAACCCCGGGAACAGAGGCTCCACTTTCGTCAGAAACTTTTCCGGATACTAACTTTTGTTGGGCAAAGGCCATACCGGTCATGAAAAACATAAGAAGTACCAGAGATAGTAACTTTCTGGTAAATTTCCCCTTAGGTAGAAAAATCTGATTTTTTAGTTTCATAAATACATAAACTTTAAGATTAGTAAATAAAATGATAAGAACGCTTGTTTGTTTGTCTTATTGTTACTTTGTTGAATTGATGTGTTAAATGCTTATGGTTTAGTGTTTAGTAGTAATGTTTTCCTTGTATTGCCATATGCATTTTAGTAGTAAGCATCAAAACAATTATTTATAGAAATCTTTGAGGTTCAGGATCATCAACAGTTTCAATAATGCTGTTAATGTTTATCCGGTATTTCTCAACACAGCTACTCAATCTTACTAAAGCGTGGTGGCTGCTCCCTGATACAGGTGAGATTTACACCTGTATTTAAAAGTTTAAAGGGTATGCTCAGTTCATTTACTGCATTTTTAATGGTTTTGTAGGTTCTTAATAATTATAGCATTGAAATCCATTTTTAAAAAGTGCTTTTTCATTTTTTTTCATTCTTTCTTTAACTGGTTGGTACTGGTTGGTACAAATGTATACTAAATAGATTTCTTTGGTATAGAAAAGGAAATGTTTTACAACATGTTTTTTAACACATTGTAACATTTTTTCATACTAAGATTAAAAGTTAAAATCAAAAAGAAGATTCTTACTTTGCTTCGGTAATTTCGATAACAGCACTCGTTAAATCGCTGTTGTTTGGCAACGTAAGGCCTATTTTCATCAGGTAATCTCCTGAAAAAGTTTTGCCTTCTGCCATAAAACGACTCCTTCCATTGGGCATTTTGTTGATTTCTTCCATCCGGTAATTTTTGTTGGCGTCTAAGCCCATTAAACGTACCGGACTAAACTGTCCGAATGCGCGAGGATGAAGCGAATAAGCGAAAAGTATCGATTTACTCTTATCCACAGAGGTGTACATCAGGACGGCCCGCTCTTCTTCGTATGGTGAAACGAGGCGGTACAAATCTCCCTTCCAGATAAGATCCTTCAGCCGGTTGTAATTTTGCACAGCCTCTTTGCTGAATTTTAATTCGGCCTCTGTCATCTCTTTTACGCGGATATCGTACCCCATTTTGCCCATCATGGCCACATCAGTTCTGAATTTCAGGGACTGCTTGCCCATTGACGTGATGTGATTACAGGAGGTGATACTCGGGAAGAAATAGGAATATCCCCATTGGATAAAAACGCGTTCGTAAGCATCGGTATTGTCACTTGGCCAGAATTCGGTGAAATATTTCAGCGCTCCGTAGTCGGTTCTGCCACCACCACCAGAACAAAGCATAATTGGTAATTTCGGATATTTAGCGCGCAGACGTTCCATTACCCGGTAAAAACTGCGTACATATTCAATCTGAACATGCGACTGATTGTCTTTGAGATAGGCTGAATAGGTATTGGTCATCATCCGGTTGCAATCCCATTTGATAAAAGAAATTTTAGGATTTTTGGTCAGCATGTCATCTACCAATTTATATACAAACTCTTGAACTTCTGGATTTGTTAAGTCGAGTACAAGCTGATTGCGGTAATAATGTTCATCGCGGTTTGGAAGTTTAAGAATCCAGTCAGGGTGTTTTTCGTATAATTCACTTTTGGGATTTACCATTTCGGGTTCGATCCAGATACCGAATTTTACCCCTTTTGCTTCCGCCTGTTCAACCAGATATCCCAGTCCGTGTGGCAATTTAGTGGCAGTTTCCTGCCAGTCACCCAAACCTGCGCGATCATCTTTACGGGGATACTTGTTTCCAAACCAGCCGTCATCAAGCAGGAAGAGATCAACGCCTAATTCTTTTGCCCCTCCGAATAATTCGGTTAGTTTACTTTCGTCAAAATCAAAATAGGTTGCCTCCCAGTTGTTTAGAAGCGTTAACCTGCTTCCGTTGCCATCGAGCACCCCATAATTTCTTGCCCAGGAGTGGAAATTGCGGCTTGCCTGTCCTTTCCCCATGTTACTGAAAGTGAACAGAAATTCGGGCGTCACAAAATTCTCGTTTGGATTCAGATGATATTCGGATGCAAAAGGATTTATACCTGAGATCATCCTCAAAGAGTTGCTGTTATCGATCTCGAAAAGCATTTGAAAGCTTCCTGTCCAACCCAATGTTCCGGCAATTACTTCGCCTGAATTTTCATCGGCAGGTTTATTTTTGGCAAGGAAAAATACCGGCGTCTGGTACATATTTGCCCGTGTTCCGAGTTTGCTGTCGATGGTTTTGATACCGCTCGTAAGTTGGCTTTCTTCCATGCGCATCTCCTTTGCCCAGTCGCCGTGAAACTGTGTAAGCCAGTATTTATCAGCATCGAGATGTAGCATTGAAGAGGCGAAATTGCTTATAATCACCGGTTTCTTTTCCTGGTGTTTAATCTCTGTCCAGGTTTTAATAATGTTCTCCTTCTGGAATGCCGTGAAGTTCAAACGAACCTCAACCGGATATTTGGGATCTTTCAGAAGGATTGAAGTTGTGATCAGATTTCCATCTGTGGTTACCTTCTCATCTGCAAACAACAATTCGAGCGATTGATTTCCATCATTATGCAACATTTTTATTGCTGGTTCAAACAGATTATCTGTTCCTGAAGGTATATATGCTTCGTGCAGAGTGGGCAATAATTTGTAGTCTTCTGAATTTTTAAGTTTCTCACCCAGGTAGACCTGATATAATTTATGATTGTTTGCAACTGAAAGGACCAATGCTGTATTTTCAGTCTCGATTATCAATTGCTTTTGATTAACAGGAGGTTGCGGAAATTGTGCCGATGCATTCAGAAATAAACGGATGAATACTAATACAAATAAAATCTTTTTCATAGCTGGGGCATTAAAGTATGATTTAATTAGAGATGATAAAGGTATTGTAATATTTTTCAAATTGCCGAATTTTTAATATGTATTTTAAGGTTTCAGAGGCACCGCAGGTTTTTTAATTCCAGGAAAGTCCGGAATTACTTCTGTCTTATTTTCTTTTACGTCCTTTTGTTGCTCAGGCGTTTTAGTGTACATTTTTAGTACACCACTGGCATGTCGGTAATAATGTCCCCTGAGATCTTTGGAATAATTGGTCAGAATTTCCTTCCCCAATCCGTTGACATCACCACAACGGAACAGTGCCCTGGCAAGGATCAATTCGCGTAGTGAATTATTTCGTGTACTCGTGTCGGTATCGCCGGCAGGAGTCAATCGTTTAGCTGTCTGAATATCCGGCATCGAATGACCCGTTATGCCAGGAAGTTGCAGCAGATCATAAAGAATTAAAGCGCCCCTGTTATCTCCGATGGTTTCGAGTGCCATCGCAACTGCCCTGAAATGTGAAAATTCGCTTGTAGTGGTTAGTCTCTTAGACATCTTCTCAAGAACTGGAATTGCCTCTGCTCTTTTGGTTCTTCCAAGTGCAATGATTAATCCATCAAGATAGCTGATGCTTTTGCCAAATTGTCCCATTCCGGTGTAATTCCAGCCTCCATCCCAGTTGCCGGCATTTTCAACGGCCTCCTGCAATACTTCTCCGCCGGCCGCATTTCCCAGCATACCGAGAATTCTGGCATAGGTCAACTGATCTTCGGGAGTTTTGGTTTGATTAAATGCGTCAACCATCAATGGCATTGAACGCGTTTTGTCCCAAAGCAGAATTTCGAGCCCATCGAGGTTATGGGTAACCGTGGAGGCTGCCTGCCTGATCATTTCATCTGTCGGCGGAAAATTATCCTTGTCGGTAAGCACCGACTCCGGAAGACTTTCAATCTTAACAAGTTCCTTTTGGAGTGATGGCAGATCGATATTGCGGATCATCTGATTGTTTTTCGCTGCTATTGCTGCAGCCCATCCTACCGCATAGCCCTGATTTTGCAGACAGGGTTGCATCCTGATCACAGGCATTGCATCGCGGTCGGCACTTGCCCCGAGACCAGTCACTGCAATTCCTTCGATTCCCTTTGGTAAAAGGGCGCGGAAAGGGACATACGCTGTTACGTCGGCTCCGCTGTGTTCGGGTGGCTTCAGATAAAAGAACGAATCTTCCGTGAAACCATGGGTGTCGAATGAACTTACATGTATCGAGATAACATCGGGATAGGTCCGGCCATTGTAAATATCCAGTGCTGATATTGTGAAATCCCCAACCATCCGGCGACGTTCGCGTGTTTGCGATAATTTTCCGATGTCGTACTGGTCCGAAAATTTATCTTTAGCAACAATAAAGGTCCACCAAATGTCGAGCATATCGGTGTCATCGGTAAAAGTCCAGTCGCTGTTGTTGTAAAAATCGTTTGGGTTTTTAAACGGCATTCCGGCTCCCTGAACGGCCACTGAATTGCCATCTGTGTATATAAATCCTGCTCCTGCGGCAATTGCAATATCAGAACTTCCTGACGAATCGATCACCGTATGCGCCAGAATTACCCCTTTACCAAATGGAGTTGCTACAATAACCCCTTTCACTTTTCCCTTGTCAATATAAGCGCCACAACCTAATACGCCGAACCAGATTTCTCCACCGGCATTTCGAATTTCGCGTCTGAAATATTCTGTTTTCCAGTCGAATACCCATTCGTCGAGCCTGTTCTTTTGTCGCACATTTCCTTCGCCAATCGCTTTTACACCGTTATCAACCACATTTGTATATCCTTTCCGGTAACCGTGATAATAGCGACCTACCATACCCAAAGTTCCGATTCCGCCTAATCCATGCAAATACTCAATTACCATCGTTTTTGCGCCATGGCGTGCAGCACCTACCGCTGCGGGGGCACCGGCAGTTCCTCCTCCCATTACAACAACATCGTAACGACCAAGAACCGGAAGAGTCGTCGCTTCTGACAGGATCGTACCCTGGCTTAATGAAGGACGGATTCCGGCAAGTAACTCACCAACATCACCTTTTACGGAATTCGAATGCCGGTTTCCTTTAATCTTCACGGAATTTGACATCGAAGTTGCAGACGCCATATTTGCTGCTTCTTTTCCGATTCTTTCCCCGATTCGGATCATTCCTCCGGGTTGCAAAAGGTTTGCAGCGATGGTCCGTGAAACATCAGCCATTCCGTTTAATAAAAAGATGCGACTGACTTTTTGTGGTTGAAAGGGGGTAAGAACAATCTCTTCACTATTGGTCGCTGCTTTGTCAAAGCTACTTTTTCCGATGATATGATCGGGTGGAACCTGGAAAAGCAGATCTCCCGATTCAACCTGATTGGAATCCCAGGTGAGATCACGGGCTATTTGCTCTGCATTCGCGAACGACTCGTAAGCGCCATTTTTCATTTCAATATCCAGCGAATATTCAATGGCTTTATACTCTTTCTCTTTCACAACCACGGGTTGAGGCATCAGCTGTGAAGATCCGTTTGCAAGCTTTTTCTCATTATTTCCCAATACAATGAACCGGAAATTCTGTTTGCCGGCAGGATAGGGCGTAAACGAGGCCGAAGTAAGGCGTGAAACCATTGCCCTCGGCGTTGCATCGATAATGATCTTCGCCTTTATAGCCTGTCTTCCGGAACGGTTGGCGATCACAACACCGGCAGGATTACCCTGGGCATCTGTCAGCAGATCGGTGACGTAACTTGAGAATAGAAATTCTATTTTATTGTTGATTAATTCATTATCGAGTGTCTGTTTAAACTTTAACGGAACCGGAAGTCCGTTGCTGAAGAGTTTTTTGCCAAGTGAAGTTTTTAAAGCCTCCTTATGAATGTTCCAGTAACGATAAGTACCACAGACATCTTCACCAAGATAGGTCTCCTGCGCAACAAGAAAAACCTTTGCTCCGCTTTGTGCTGCACTTACAGCAGCTGCTACTGCTGCCGTTGATCCACCAACCACGACCACATCAACAGTATATGCCACAGGTATTTTGCGTTCAGACTGGTAACAAAATTTAGCTGTAATGTTTTCGTTAGCAGGAGCTTCGGGGAAAGCAAACAGATTGCCGGTAGCGAGAACCGCTGAACCTGTTGCCGTTGATAGAATAAAATCTCTTCGTTTCATCAGTAGATAATTTGTTTTTTAATTGCCTTATGGATCACCCGTATCATCTTCATTCGTGAATGTGAAGGGAAGAATCAAGGGTGTTTCATGAAATAAGTTTATCAGGTTGTTCTCTTAATTTTCTCCGGTAAAGTTCGAATACTGTAAATGCTACGATAGCGACAATAAAGCCGATTGAAAGTGAAATATTGTAGGACAAGTTAAACCCTTCGGGAGCAAAAAATAAATAGGAAGTTATTACGATGGTCATGAAAAGGGCAGGAAGGAGCGTTACAAAGTGGGTCTTATGCTCTCTGACCAGATAAACGGTTATCGTCCATAGTACTACGGCTGCAAGGGTTTGGTTCGACCAGGCAAAATACCGCCAAATGATGGCGAAATCAACTTGTGTGAGGACATATCCAGCCATAAAAAGCGGAATACTGATGAGCAATCTGTTTTTTATCGGGCCTTGCTTAAAATTCAGAAAATCAGCAACAATCAGACGGGCGCTCCTAAATGCGGTATCGCCTGAAGTGATAGGTGCTGCAACTACGCCAAGTAAAGCCAATGCTCCGCCAACACGTCCCAGCAACGAGTTTGATATTTCGTTGACTAAAAAAGCAGCGTTCCCTTTTTCTGCCAGCATCACTTCATTTAACTGACCAACACCGCCATAAAATGCCATTCCGATAGCAGCCCAAATCAGCGCGACAATACCCTCTGTAATCATCGCACCATAAAATACGCGCCGCCCCAGTTTTTCATTTGTAATACATCGGGCCATCAACGGTGATTGTGTGGCGTGAAATCCTGATATAGCACCACAAGCGATCGTAATGAACATCATTGGGAAGATGGGAAATTGTTCGGGCTGATCGTGAAAGTTCGTCAGGTTACTCATCGTCAGTTCAGGAATATGGTAGCCTCCGACAAACAGCGCGGTAATTAATCCTATCGCCATAAACAGTAGGGCAAAGCCAAAAACCGGATAAATCTTACCGATGATTTTATCAATCGGAAGCAGTGTGGCTAATACATAATAAAAGAAGACCACCCATACCCAAAAATTCATTGTAAGGTAATCAGGCGTCAGACTGGCAAGGATTTTTGCGGGTCCCATAATAAAAACAGCACCTACAATAATCATTAAAATCACCGTAAATCCTCTCATTATCTGTTTGGTATTTCTGCCAAGATAAATACCGACAATTTCGGTGATGCTTAAGCCGTTGTGTTTAATTGAGAGCATCCCGGAAAAATAATCATGAACGCCACCAGCAAATATTGACCCTAATACAATCCATAAAAAGGCAACTGGCCCCCACATGGCACCTGCAACTGCGCCAAAAATAGGACCCAATCCTGCAATATTAAGAAACTGAATCAAAAATACCCTCCACCAAGGCATTGGTACATAGTCGACACCATCAGTCAGTTTGTAGGCTGGAGTCTCACGTTTCGGGTCAATACCGGCAATTTTTTCCAGGTACCTTGAATAAAAGAAATACCCCAGGAGAAGTACAAGGATTGATAAAGTAAATGTAATCATATTGTGAAAGTTAGCTGATTAATTTTTATGTAACTGTGGATAAGTTTATGCTTTGAAACGGTTTGATAATTGATTAAAAGCGGATGGCAGCTGGATTGTGGCATATTGACTGATTTGTATTTTAATTTATATAATAAAATTTTTTATTTGGTATATTTTAATTAAGTCTATTTAAGCTGCTATATTTTAATTGATTACAGTTATATCGCCACGAAGTGGCTTGTTTCCTTGATTACGATTATTGCTACAAAGATTCAGCTGCTACGCAGCCATTTTCGATGCAATGTAGTTGCAATCCCGCATATACGGGATTGTAGATTAATGTATTGTGTCTATTTCGAAAGCAACGTAGTTGCGACATTTTCATTTTTCAAATTTTTACCAGACAACATTGAATTTTTTTATTTTCCTTGTTATTGTATTTTCTTTTGATACCGATTGAGTTGTTTTTTAAGATCGGATGATTGAACGGGTAAATTTAGCAGAAAATAGTAAACCCTGTTTGCTACATTTTCATTTTTACTGTCCAGCAGTGTGCAGAGTTTAAGTTGATCCTCGTAATCAAAATTGTATCGTTTTTCAAGTAACAAAAGTATCACATTCACAAGGTAATAATTGTCATTGTTGATCAGTTTCATTAGCTCTTGCGCAACTGGTCTGGTTAATTTTTCAGATTCGCGGATATATTCAATGGCCAGGTTTTTGATTCTGAATTCTTCGCTTTCGAGCAATTTAATTACCTCTATTTGCAAATGCTCCTTGTCTATTAGGCTGCAATGTTTTAAGAATTTCAGGGCTTGCCTGGAAGATTGGTAATTTTCACTGTGCAGCATGGTAATGGCTGGTTCAATGAATTGTCTGTTGTCCATGTCGGATTCGCTGATCCAACGAAGTGCAATTATTTGATTGTATGGATCCATATTCTGTAAGGTATTGGTCAGTAATTGATTTGATAGCAAGTGTTTTTTTGTGTAATTCATTATGCTATCCCTGGTAACGCCATAGGTAAGGTGCCAAATCGTGTAGGAAGTATAGGCTGCTTCGGGTACGATCCATGGCGAGAGATCGGGAAGGGTAGCTCCTGTAATTCCATCGGATTTTTTAACGACTTGTTTTTTAGGATGAATTTCTTCCGGCGAGTAGAATCCGAGTTGAGAGGTGGAATCGGAAAGTATCTCACTAAGTCTTTTATAGTCGCTTTCCAAAAATGGGACATGTTCCCTTTTGGTTAGCTCTTCACCCGGAGGAAGTGAATATCCAATGTATTTTCCGGTCACTTCCCAATACAGCGTGATATCAACAGGGCGACACAGGCTATCGATGCAAACGGCAGTATAAATATTCCGGCTGAATGCCTCCGGCTGGCTTGTGGCTGAGAAATAGATTGTCAGTGTATCATCAGGGACAGAGTCCATGAAATTGATCAATACTTTGGTCGTTTTAGCAGCTGCGTCAGGACGGAAGGGTGCATCTATAAACATCCGGCCCTTTTCGTCAGGCCGGATGCTTCCCATTAAAAGCAGGGCAAAAAATGTAATAAAGCCTTTGCTCATTTGTTATTTCATTTCTGCCAGCGTGCCCCATATTTCGACCAGACTTGCCTGATCGAGCAACCATTTGTACTGATCATCTTTTTGCCCTTTCCAGTCTTTGCTGAACAGACCATTCTTATCGCGGATGTGACTCCACAATTGATCCATATTATCCCTGAAAATACCGAGATATTCAGCATTTCCATCTAAACGGTACAACTCCATATAACCTCTAAACAGGATTGCATTGAACCAGTTTCCTGTATTTTTAAACAGCCTGATCTTTTTTCCTTCTGCAGTCGCGAATTCTTCTGTAAAATAATTTATCGCAGACCTGGCAATATTCTGTGCATCTTTCAGATACGCTTTTTTCCCGGTTAGCTTGTAAATCATAGCGGCAGCTTGCAACATTTGTCCACTGTTGTAGGTGTATTTTGCGCGACCTATTTTTCCTGAAAGGTTTTTATTGTCGAAATACAGGTAATCGGTCGAATCCTGCAAGTTGGCTTTTGTCCAGTTGTAAATCCGAAGTCCCCAGTTAAAATAGGCGCTGTCTTTGGTTGCTTCGAAAAGTTTGAAAGCCAGCACAGAGGCAGGTGCATTTGAACAGGTATTCTTCGACTGTTTTTTCTGCTCACACCAGTAAATGCCACCTCCAAGTTGTTCATCCCAGCCACTAAGCACGAATTGCCACGTTTCGATGGATTTTTTCAGGTATTCAGGTTTTTTTGTCAGCATGTAGGATTCACAGAAATCGAGTGCCAACCAAACATTGTCGTCGTAAAACCGATCGGATTTACCAGCTGAAGTGATATATGACTGGTAACATGCTGGCTTGCGAATAGAATCGAAATATTGATCAAGGCCGGGCAAAATATCTGTTTCAAGTAGTTGACGATAATGTTTGTCCCCGGTAGTTTTCAGCAGCGCATTTACACCTGAGAATACTCCTGAAGTTGGCCACAGATAAGCCACGCGACGACCGGTCAGCGTATCATCTCCGGTGAGGTAGCTTGCTTTGTTGTCCTGCTTATATGGGTAAGTTTCATTCAAGAGGCGATGGTGACCTGCACCATACAAACTGAAAATTTGTTGAAGCGTCGCTTTTGCCCGGATTAAATCTTTTTCTGCTGACTTCCCACGGAAACCGGATAAAACCAGAAATCCAACAAGTGTAACGAAGGCTAGTTTTGTTTTATTACTCATATTCAGTTTTTTAATCTTCCTAAATCAGGCAAAAGTGTTTTTAGTTTTTAGAATATTAACCTTCTCCTTAAACTATTCGGAAGTTTTCAGCAACGTTCCACCTTCATTGTACTTTTGAGTATTCGGAATATCTAATTTTCCTGTACCTTTTGCCATTAATATTTGTAGTTCAGAAAGATACGATTCATAAACCTTTCGGGGAAGTGCACCATGATTTTTACAAACTGCCGCAGCCATACCAACGACTTCACCCATCATCCCCGTTGTACGCATAACCCTTACTGTACCAAGTGCAACGTGCGTTACACTGATATTTCTGCCTGCCATAAACAGATTGTTGACATTGCGGGAATAGAGACAACGATAAGGAATCGCGTAAGGGTAAATCGGTTTGTGTTTTGCAATAGAGAGAAACTCCTCCCCTGGAAAATACTGCGTATTTTTTGGATCCGGATAGTGCAGGTCAACTGTCCAGGAAGTGGGAGCAGTGCCATCAGGATATTTTATCTGATCTGTTAAGTCCTGTTCTTTAAGCACTAAATCCCCGGTCAATCGGCGCGATTCGCGCTTTCCGGCAACATAGGCCACCCAACTTAGTTTGCTATTTTTGAAATTCTGATTTTCAGTAAATCTGTTTTTCAAATAGGACCAGTTAGAGAATACAACCATCATCCCGTAATCACGGATCCGTTCAAAATCATTTACCTGATCATAATTCATTCCGGTTTCCCATTGCCAGTCCCCCTTTTTTATAGCCTGAGCATTTTTCTCATTGAAATTCAAACCCCAGGGTATAACAGGGAAAAATTCGGATCCGGAGGATTCCTCCGAATACCATTGCACAGATGATCCCATGGTCATTTTGTCTTTTACTTTGGGTGCTGTTGGTTCACCATATTCACTTTGACCTTCACGTCCCATCATAAAATCGGCCCCGGCCAGTGCTCCAATTGTTGCGTCACCTGTACAATCGGCGAAGAGCGGCGATTCAAACCGAAGTTCTTTGGAATTTTCGATGTTTACGGCACGTACTGATTTGATAAGTTCCCCTTCTTTCTCAACACTGTTTGCACGATAATTTAGAAAAAGCGTAATGTTTTTCTCCGATGTAACAGCATCCAGTTTTTTCTGATCTTCGTAAAACGAGGCCGGTTGTGCATTGCCACCCTTGTCTGGTCCAATCTCGTTGACCAGATTTCCCAGGGCTGGGTACGGATTCAGGTTGATCCGACCACCCAGATGAACACGTACTTCGGAACTGTTATTTCCGCCCAGAACCGGACGATCCTGAATCAGTGCCACTTTCACACCAAGACGGGCAGCTGAAAGTGCTGCACAGGTTCCTGCCATTCCTCCACCAATAACTACGAGATCAAATTTTCCGGCCGATTCAGGTACTTCAGGCAAACCCAATGCTTTTTTTCTGAAAGCAGCCAGTTTTTCGGGTGAGTTTTCAGGGCGAAAGGTTGGATCACTGCTAAACAGAATTGCATCGCAACGACCGTTAAAACCCGTCAGATCGTGCAGCGAAATTGTCGATTCTCCGGCTTTAATCTTTACTGAACCACCATTTTGCCAGTTCCATTCTGTATCCTGGGTTCCAAAAATGGCTTTCAGTGGTTTGTTATTAATGATGACATTAAATCTTCCGGGCGTCTCTTTGTCAGACCAATAGCCTACCCAGTTGCGTGTTCTTACAAAAATATTATAGGTCCCGGTTTTCGGAAAAATTACTTTGGTTGATGCGTCTGCGACGGGTTTCCCAAGTCCGTGTGCCATCAGGAAAGGCGATCCCATCTGATCCATAAATTGTTGGTCGACGACCCACCCGCCTTTGTTCGTGAAACTCTCGGCTTCGACCAAAACCTGTGAAAACAGCGTAGATGGCAGGCTGCAGATGAATGTAAAAAATAGTAGTATCCTTAAATTCTTCATATAATTTATTCTGTAACGTTGATGGTAACATTCGTTTCTTTTAGCCATGGGGCTGCAAATTTCAGGGTTACTGTACCAGTTTTGCCTGTTGCCTGCACATAAGCCAACAGCCGTCCATGATATACACGCTGTACATTATCGTTGTAATCGCCCATGTCTGAATTGTTGCTTGCTTCGAGGCCCAAAAGAGTAGCAGGTCCTTCGATTGTGCACGTAACTTCGTCTTCTGAAATCATAACCGGAACCCCCTTTTCGTCAACCACCTGCAACACAACCTGGGCAAGTCCCCGGTTTTTGCTGACAGATGAAACATCCGACTGAGCTGTTAAAGCATATGGCCTGTCAGACGATTGCAATGCGTAATTACAGATTGCTTTTTCATCCTTATCCAATCCGATAACTTCCAGTTTTCCTTCATGGAAAGGAATATCCCAATAGATGATACCCTTGATGTCGTCATATTTCTTAACTTCTCCAACCTGCATGCCGTTTAACATCAGTCGGGATTTTGCCGTATTGGTATAACAAACAACCCGAATCATCTCTCCCTCTTTGTAGTTCCAGACAGGCCATGCGTCCATTGAAAGATGATTGTTTTTCGCAGGCTGATGGTAGGTTCCGATATAGGTAACTGGTTTTACGCTCCACAATGCCTGGCGGAAATGACCCCTTGGTTTAATAAATCCCCCAAAATCGAGGAATCCTGAATAGAATCCCCTTGATGGCCAGGCGCCCGATTCACCCAGGTAATCAATACCTGTCCAGATAAACTGACCGAAAATATATTCTGTATCCCTCACAACCTTCCACGACTCCATGCTGTGTCCGTTTTCACTTCCAAATATGACCCGTTTCGGATATTTTGCATGATCCTGGGCATAACGATCTTCCGTATAATTATATCCTGTGATGTCAAGCGTTCCGGGATAATCTGTTTCGTTCGACATGACGACTCCTGCCAATCCGGCAGTAACCGGGCGGGATGAATCAAGACTACGAACAATGGCGGCCAGTCGTTTGGCGATACCACCTAACCGTTCGGCTTTGGGGTTATTGGGCAAATAGCCTCCCTGCACTGGCTGGTTGATATTGGCATGATCGAGTACCGGATGTGTATACGGGTCATTGGGATAATCGACCTCGTTACCAATGCTCCACATAATTATTGAAGCATGGTTCCGGTCGCGCCGGACCATATCCGCAAGATCCCTGTCGCTCCATTCATTAAAATACGAAGCTGCTCCCTGAAATCCGGGTATGCCTTTATTCCATCCTTTTATCCATTTTTTCTTTGCAAATTCCCATTCGTCAAAAGCTTCATCCATAACAAGAATGCCTAATTCATCACACAATTCGTACACATCGGAGGCTTGCGGATTATGGGTCATTCGGATGCCATTGCAACCCATATCTTTCAGCGTAAGCAACCTTCTTCTCCAGACTTCGCGGGGAACAGCCGAGCCTAAACATCCGGCATCGTGATGAATACATACACCTTTCACCTTTGTCCATACACCATTTATTGCAAGACCTTTATCTGGATCGAAAGTCAATTCACGCAACCCAAGTTGCTGCTCATTCTGGTCAATTACTTTCCCATTTTGCTGAACGACTGTCTTTAATGTATAGAGATTAGGCTGTTCCAACGACCAGCGTTTAGGCGAATGAACAGTGATTGTTTGTTTGATTATTCCTTTAAGTTTAGCGCCAACCTCCAGATTTTTTGACCCTTTGGCGACCACTTTCCCTGATGCAGGATCAATGATCTCGTGTAAGATTTTGACAGTAGCACCAGATGCAAGACTATTGTTTATCGTAGTTTCGACTGAAACCTCCGCCTTTTTATCTGTAATGTTGCTGGCGTTGAAGTAAACTCCCCATAAATCGATATGCACCGGAGAAGAATAAACAAGATAAGCATCTCTGTAAATTCCCGATCCGGAATACCAGCGGGAGTCAGCATCCAAAGAATGATCGACGCGTACTGATATCAGATTCTCCTCCCCATATTTTAAAAAGGGTGTCAGATCGTACATAAACGCGATGTAGCCATTTGGACGTTTACCAACCGATTGCACATTGATGAAGACTTCACTTTGGTTATAAACGCCTTCGAAATAGATAAAGACACTATTCCCTTTTTCAGTCGCGGGTACTGTGAAAGTTTTTCGGTACCAGGCAATTCCACCCGGAAGATATCCGGTCGCGCTGGCTTTGTCGGGACTATAAACCCCTTCCACGCTCCAGTCGTGAGGCAGATTGAGTTGTCTCCACTTCGAATCGTCTAAGCCAGTCTGAGCCCCATCTTTTAAATCAGACAGGTTAAACCGCCAACCTTCGTTAAAAAGGACTGCTTTGCCAAACTGTGGCTTTGCCTGAAGTGCACTTCCCATGAGAAAAAATATGGCAGCGCATAAAATACCTTTTAGTTTCATTCGTCGATGTTTTAAATCTTTAAATATATTCTTCGAAAAAAATTCTCATCAAAAGGATATAACCAGAAAAATTGAAGCGGAATATCAGGATAATTTTCTGTAAATATCTTGTATTTATTTAAATTCACCTGGTTATTATCATATTTCACTTCAATGGCTTTTAATTGTTCATTTTCCGAAAGTACAAAATCAACTTCATTCCCTGCACTCGTGCGCCAATATTGAATTGCGTCTGTGCCAATTTTATCGGCAAGAATTCTGAAAACAGTATTTTCCCATAATTCACCTTTGTCTGTTCTTACAGCCATTGGTTGAAAATTGTTCAACAAACAGTTTCTTAATCCGGTGTCAAGCATAAAAACTTTGGGCATCTTCACCAGTTCTTTTCGCAGATTCCGGAAAAATGGTTTTATAAGTGCGATGTGAAAGCACTTCTGCATGATGGTGAGAAAATTATCTACCGTTTCATTCTTTATGCGCAAGGTTGATGAAAGTTCATTTATATTTACCATATTGCCTGTCTGACCAGCCAGAATCCTAAACAGGTTGTAAAAGGCTGTTTCGCTGACAACACCCGACTCCAAAATGTCCCGTTTTACAAATGAGTCCCTGATCTCCTTTAGTCGATTTATCTTTTCCTGCTTATCGGGTTCTGTTACTATTGCCGGATAACCACCATAGATCATATACGATTCCCATTCAACACGAAGGTAATCGATAAGTGTACTTTTGAAGTCTCCGTTTTTAAGCAGTTGATCTCTTTCTTCTTTGAGATCTGTTTTACCGCTTAATTCGAGATATTCATCAAACGAACAAGTGTACAATTGAAATATTTTTTTTCTGCCTGCCAGCGAATCCCTAAACTGATTATCGATGTAAAAAGCGCTGCTTCCTGTTGCCACCACCTTAATTTGTTCTGAATGTTCATCATATAAGAGCTTCAGAAAATTGGAGGGATCATCCAGGTATTGAATCTCATCGACCAGTGCAACTGTTCTTTTGTTTGGTTCTGGCATGAATTTCAATAAGTTCAGGGGATTTTCGTTCAATTCAGCAAGTATGGTTTTGTTTTCAAGATTCAGAAAAACAACCGGAATCTCCATTTCTTTGCAATAAACCTCCAGCTGTTTCAACAAGGTTGATTTCCCGGTTTGCCGTGCCCCCGTGATGATGGTAAATTCTTTTTTCAAAAGGTGAGCCTGTAAATCTTCGAATAGCTTCCTGCGTATCATGGCATTTAGTTTTGTAACAAAAATAAGAAGTTTTTATTTGATTTACAAGCGAGGGGGTAAATTATCGGATATTTTACCCCCTGCATAGGGTAAATTATCGGATATTTTACCCCCTTCATAGGGTAAATTATCCCAAATGCTTAAAAATAATTGTGAAATATATGTTAAAACATTGTGTATGAGCTATATTTGCAATTTTAAATTTTTGAAACTGAATTTTGTTTGATAACATCGAATAAAATTGGATGCTAATTGGCAACAATATTTAAAGTCTCAGAATATTATTCATATTTCAGCCAGGCTGTTGCGTTGCAATCCTTATCGGCAGCAAAACGAATCCAGCGCGACTGGAACGTTTCGGGAAAGCTGTATTCAAAAGTTTCTCCCGGCTTAACAGTCACCACCTTGTAATTCATCCACGGACCATGGCCAATCGGTTCTACTTCGATGGTGAAAGTAACAGTCTCTTTCGAATCGTGCGAAAGTTTCAAACTGCGTTTGTCGTAAAAGCCAATCAGGTAAGGGTCTGAAGCTATTCCGGCTTTCACAGCCGAGTTTTTCCAGGGGCCACCTTCGCCAACTGGTTTGCCCATTTGCCATAAATCGTCAATCACACCCGCCCAAACAGCCGCTTTGCCATCGGCTGAAGTTACCACATGTGGGTTCCCTTTTGAAGCGACAGCGTCCAATCCTGTCATAATCAACATTCCGCGGTACGAGGCGTAATCGAAAATGCGGAAGTTGTGAGAGGCAACCGGACGGATTTTGGCAAAACCATCCGCATTTTCTGCAGGAAGTTCATATAAAGTTCCTGAACAATTTAGCAAATCACGTTCGGTTGCTACTTCGCGACAAACGCGCAAAACGGAGCTGTTGGTCAGATTGGCATATTTCGCATTTCCTTTTGGAAGCCTCCAGCGACGACCCGATTCATCGGTAATAAGTACCGAGGCATCATCGATGGTAATTACATTTTGCGGAATGGCAAATTTTTCTCTGATAAAGGAAGCGGTCTCCTGATCCTCTTTTTTTACGAGGTTCATCAATGAATCGAGCTCATAATAACCACTTTCATTAAATGACTGATCGGAAACAGTTCCTGCCAGAACACCCAGTTTACGGCGGTTATTGCCCAATCCCCAGAGTAATCCGGCATTAGTTTCGGTTTCAGAAACATTGGCCAGGCCAGCGAACATTGGATCGGCAGCAGCAGCGCGTTTGTCTTTTTGTGCATACGAAAAATGAACCGTGGCTTTTGTGGCTTTATCCACTTTTACACGAACCCATTCGCCAGTTTCTGTAGCAATAAAAAGTGCATCAGCTGATTGGTTAGGATTAACAGAAACCGATTTCAAGGTTTTCCAGTTATTGTCACCTTTTTGGTCCACTTCAAAAGAAAACGATACGGCTTGCTTTCCTTCATTTTTGATCCACGCAGAGCGAACATCCCATCCTGCAAAGAGGAATGGTTCAGATACCTCGCCAGCTTTAATTTCTTCTGAAATCCACACTGCACCTTCGGCGGTGTTTGGTCCTAACTGATCAGGTTTTTCCGTTGATGTGAACCACAGGTTAGAATTAGATTGTCCAGGTCCTTCAATATTGCCCTTCACTTTTCGCTTATTGAGAAACTCCTTTTGAGCTGAATCATCGCAGCCGAAAACGAGTTGGTCGTTCCATCGGGCAAAGTCGCCAATTACTTTAAGGTAGGCTGAGCGTGGACGAATACCTGCGGAATTACCGGACGTGAATGACACCGGAAAACGCCAAAACATGCCATGCATGGTCATCAGGTAATCCGGTTTTTCGGCAGTGCCAATGTCGCGGATACGCGGCCATTCGGTGTTCCAGCCGTGGGCGCCATCGTAACTGTGGCTCGCTTTTGGTAAACGGTAAAAACTCCATTTCCCGTTGCCTCTGACCCCAACCAATACAGATTTATGATCCCAGCCGTTCACCCAGATTGGATCGGTTTCAGGATTTGAGTTGCCATAGATTCCTCCGGGACCGGTAACTTCGGTAAACTGGTTTCTTCTGATCACTTTCCACTCTTTCCCGTTCCATTCGGCCAAGACGCCCGACTTAATATCAAATTTTTTCAACGCTTCGGGAGATGGCTCTCCGTTGTTGCTGTACACCATTACTCCCTGGCCGGAATAGAAGCCTTTCCCGTGCGCCCCTGGCATCAGAGTTCCCTCCAAATTACCGTCCGTATCTTTACTCTTTTTTCTGGTAACATTGAGATCTTCGAATAACATCCTGGAATGAAGCGTCTTCACATCTAATTCATAAAAACCCTCCTCCATGGTGCCATAGTAGATTTTATTTGCCGGATCGGTTAAATGCCGGGCATTCCCGGTATGACGACCTGGCATATCTTTGTATGAGATCACGCGGACATTTCGGGCAGAATCGATGGCATACGGACCAACAAACAATTGATTGCTTTCCTTGTGAATCATGCGGTTAGCCGGAGTACCCCCGATACTTTCAGGCCGGACAATTTTTTGAAAATCGGGTGTGATTTCATAGAGTTTATCCGATGATCCAAATGGAAGGTGAGGGCCGTAAGTGATTACCCATAAACGATCTGCCCAAGGAACTACTGCACCTGTTCCGCATTCACCTTCGTTGTTGTAGTAGGCCAGTGTTGGATGGATGCCGCTGAATGAGGATGCTGTTTGCTTTTGTTTTTCCTGAACGGTACATCCGGTAAAAAGTATTACGGCCATCAACGAAATTAACGATCGTATGTTCATTAAATTATTTTTCTTCATGGTAAATTGATATTTATTGGTTCTAAAAAAGGGTGACAATAAGCCACCCTTTTAATTCGATCAGAAAATTCCTGATTATGGGTTTATTGGTCTTGTAATGACCGGAAGATTTCTGAACTCCCGGTCATTAAACCTTTAATTGTTAATATCCTGAGTTCTGCTTCAGGTTTGTGTTGATCAAAACTTCCTTTGATGGAATTGGCCACAAGTATTGTTTGGTGGCATCAAAATTTCGGATAGCGCCCCGTTTGACCAAACCGGCACTGTACATCGGCGCAAAATCAGCGACTCCATCGTCATCAATTTCTGGTACTTGAGGGAAAAACCACAAACCTGGTTTTACGACTTTCGTGCGTAAATCGGCAGGATCCAGCATATTGTAATTAGGAATGTTCAACACTTTAGCCGCCAATTTCCAGCGGATCAAATCCATGTAGCGTATACCTTCAAGGGCAAACTCCATGTGTCGCTCGACGCGAACAATTTTACGAAGTTCTGTTTTTGCAGTTGATGTTACTGCGGGATACAACGATGTTTGTGTAGCGGATACTTTATAAGCACGTGCACGAACTTTATTGATGGCATCAGGTACCGTTTGATCAATTTCTCCGAGCTCAATCTTAGCCTCGGCGTATATGAGCAAAACATCAGCATAACGAATAATTATCTTATCAGGTTCTGGCTGAAAAGAGTTCAGCAACCAATCGCCGTCGATCCCTTTTTTCCAGAGAAGCGCATTATACGAAGCGTACTGAGCAACCGAACGGGTATCTTTGTTATCCACTCTAGTATTTGTTGAGATTTTCAATACTTTAAGAGAATCGGGATGTGGCTGATAGATGAAGTCTAAATGCGGCGTCTGAAATTCAACAATGGTAGCGGTACAACGTGGGTCACGGTTTTTGAACGGTGAATGGGGGTCAAATAGAGGAGATTCGTCGATCGGCAGACCATCTTTACAAAGGAAAGCGCAAAATAATTCCCATGTTGGGAATTTGGCACCCCAGCCACCTGCGTTACGATTAATATAGTCCTGACAACCTCCCAACGTAACTTTTAGGACGACAGATCGAGGCAAGGCAAATATAGTTTCAGCTGAATTTTTCGTTTTAGACAGAAATAAGGTTGAAAAATCGGTATATAAACTGTAATTGCCCATATCGATGCATGCCTTAGCTGCATCGCGTGCAACTGCAAAATCACCCATATACAAGGCGATACGCGCTTTCATAGCCAGTGCCGCGCCTTTGGTGGCCCGTTTTAATTCATTCGATCCATAACTGACCGGCAGATTAGCTGTGGCAAAATCATAATCATCATAAATTGCCTTCAGAATTGTAGCTTTCGGCGTTTGAGATAATGCAAATGACTCTTCCAAAGTCATTACTTCGGTAAAATACACCACATCACCAAAATGGGCAATAAGTGTTGAGTACTGTGCAGCGCGAACAAACCGGGCTTCAGCTTTAAATTTATTCAGGGTTGCATCAGGAATTGTACCTGCAACTTTATCGACATTTGCCAATATGGTATTTGTTCGTGAAATTGCTTTATAGGAATTGGTCCAGAGCGTATTGACAAAGTCTGTCTGCCCATTAATTGTTGCACCCGTAATAGCGGTGAGAACATCGCGGTAGATTAAGTCATCCGTCCAGTCGTCCGCATCGGTTGACCAAAATGCATCTTTATACAAACCGTTAAGCGACATGTCGATTTCGCTTGCCGTTGAATACCAAGTTTCACTCGAACCGTATGACAGCGGATTCAGATCCAATTTATTACATGCTGTTAAAGCAAGAAATCCTAATAATGGTAATATTTTAATTTTCATGATTGTTCAGTTTTAGAATTTAACAGATGCGCCAAAAATGAATGAGGTGGTGATAGGATATGCTGTTGATGACATTTCCGGATCCCATCCTTTCGGGTAATTA
>JAAFHB010000137.1 GCA_010906965.1 Mariniphaga sp.
TCGATGAAAAAGGACAGGCTTCAACTTTTGAACAACGCATCAGCATTTGCGAACGGGCTTACCATATTCTGGTTGATGAAGTTCATTTCCCACCCCAGGATATCATTTTCGATCCCAACGTTTTAACCGTTGGAACCGGAATTGAGGAGCACAATAATTACGCACTCGATTTTATAAATGCCACAAGATGGATCAAGGAGAATCTTCCTTACGCCAAAGTAAGTGGAGGTATATCAAATGTATCCTTCTCCTTCCGTGGAAATAATACACTGCGCGAAGCTTTTCATTCTGTGTTTCTTTATCACGCCATTGCAGCAGGTCTCGATATGGGGATTGTCAATCCGGGAATGCTGCAGATTTACGATGAAATCCCCAAAGATTTGCTCGAATATGTCGAAGACGTAATCCTAAACCGCAGACCTGATGCGACAGAACGGATTCTGACCTTTTCTGATAACATGAAAGAGGGTGAAAAGAAAGAGGATAAAGTTGAAGAGTGGCGTTCGTTCCCAGTAATTGAACGTATTCAGCATGCGCTTGTTAAAGGCATTACCGATTTTATTGAAGAAGATATTGTCGAATTACTTCCGGAATACAACAGTGCCATCAGGGTGATTGAAGAACCGCTGATGGAAGGGATGAACAGGGTAGGGGACTTGTTTGGCAGCGGAAGGATGTTTCTGCCACAGGTGATTAAGTCGGCCAGGGTGATGAAAAAAGCGGTTGCTTTCTTACAACCTTATATCGAGCAGGATAAACTCGACCTGAAACAAGCTCCGACCATAAAAAAGAAAATCCTGCTTGCAACAGTGAAAGGTGACGTGCACGATATCGGAAAGAATATTGTTGGTGTTGTTTTGGCCTGCAACAATTACGATGTGATCGATCTTGGCGTGATGGTTCCGGCAGAAACTATTCTGAATAAGGCCATTGAAGAAAACGTGGATATTATCGGATTAAGTGGTCTGATCACACCATCGCTCGAAGAGATGGCTCATGTGGCACATGAAATGGAGCGGCGCGGATTTAAAGTTCCGTTGATGATCGGTGGTGCAACTACTTCTAAAATACATACAGCGGTGAAAATTGCGCCCGAATACAGCAATACAGTTGTCTATGTGAAAGATGCCTCACGTGCCGTTCAGGTGGTCTCAAACCTTTTGGCGGAAGATGCCGATTATCTTGCATCGATCAAAAGTGAATACAAAGAGCTTCGCGCGACGCATAGTGCGAAAAAACCCAAAGAATATCTCACGATCGCTGAAGCAAGAGCCAATAAATTCAAGCCTGAATGGAATGAATCAATGGTTTATGCACCAGAATTTAAAGGAATTAAAGTATTTGATGATTATCCGATCGAAGAGCTGAGACGCGATATCGACTGGACCTTTTTCTTCCTTGCATGGGAGTTCAGGGGGAAATTTCCGGCCATTCTCGACGATCCGAATCAGGGCGTTGAAGTGCGTAAACTGTATGATGAGGCGAATAATTTCCTTGATGAAATCATTGCCAAAAAGATGATCACCGCAAAAGGGATTTTCGGAATCTGGCCAGCTAACTCAAATGGAGATGATATTGAGCTATATACGGACGAAAGTCGTCAAACTCTTGTTGGGAAGTTTTGCCATTTACGTCAGCAACAAAAAAGAAGTTCAGGCCTGCCCAATTATTGCCTCAGTGATTTTGTGGCACCGAAAAGTTCAGGAATTGCCGATTATTGTGGCGGATTTGCGGTTACCGCCGGAATAGGTGTAGCCGAATGGGTTGAAAAATTCAAAAAAGAAGGAAATGATTTCCAGGCAATTCTGCTGGAATCATTGGCCGACCGACTGGCTGAAGCTTTTGCAGAACGACTTCACGAAAGGGTAAGAAAAGAGTTTTGGGCATACGCGCCCGATGAAAACCTCTCGGCGCTTGATCTGATTAATTGCAAATACCAGGGGATTCGTCCGGCAGCAGGTTATCCGGCATGTCCCGAACATTCCGAAAAGCAGGTCTTATTTGATTTGCTGGGAGCCACCGAAAAAGCAGATATTCAGCTGACAGAGCACTTCTCAATGTACCCGACAGCCTCGGTTTGCGGTCAGTATTTTGCACATCGCGATTCGGTGTATTTTGGATTGGAGCGCATTGCAAAAGACCAGGTTACCGATTTTGCCCGCCGCAAAAATGTGCCAATCGAATATGTGGAGAAATTCCTTCCTTCGAATCTGAATTATAAGTAGAGCGAATAAAGGAACTAATATATTGAGGGTGTATCAACGTCTGTTTTAACCACTAAGTACACTAAGCAAACACAACGATCACAAAGTTATAACAAAGCATTTCAGTAATTTGTGACCTTTGTGTATATTCCGTGTGCTCTTTGTATATTCCGTGTGCTCTTTGGGGTTCTTTTTTAGCAAATGAAAAGAGCCGCCTAATAACAGTATCATACAATCTCATCCACAGCAACCCGTAAGAAATCGCGGTTGTAATAGTCCGGGTCAATGATTTCTCCATCCCAAATAACGATGTCGAGATCAATTGTTCGGGGACCAAATTTTGGTGCTGTACGATCGCGTTTTAATCGGTTCTCAATATCTTTAAGATAGCTCTTAAAATCAGCCATTTCCATCGTCGTTAAAATCTTCACGGCTCCATTCTGAAAATCGGATTGATCAGGAATACCGATGGGAGAGGTTTTGATCATTGAAGAAACAGACACAAATTCCTGTTCCTGCCGCAGAAAATGTAGTGCAGCAGCAATGTTCTGTTCAGGTTCGATGTTCGAACCAATTCCAATGATGCATTCATGCTTCTTCATCGTCTGGCCTCCAATTCAACCGAAACTGACTCTGAAAACCGCAGTGCATGCGGCTTATCGATTTCTACTTTTGCCCTTATCACGCGCTCGTCTTTCATGACCAGTTGCAAAACCTCGTTTGTTAATTTTTCAAGCAGATTAAACTTACTTTCTGAAACAAAAGCGATGATTGCCTTGGTGATTGCCTTGTAGTTATATATTTCATCCGGAAGATCGGTACTGACAGCCCAGGAGACGTCGACCTCAATTTCAATATTAATGATCACATCCTGCCGGTTTACCCGCTCTTCGGGGTTAAACCCAATAATGGTCCGAACGAGCAGATTTTTAATACGGATGATTGCCATAGCTTAAAAGTAAGGTTCATTCATAACAAGAGACAAATATACAAATATCAATAATTTAAAATGCCTGTTGCCAGCTGCTTATTGCCAGCCACATCACAAAATAATTCGTACCTCTTACAATAGTTGTGCTCCGCCGTCACAAAAGATCAATTGGCCAGTTAAATCTTCATTTCCAAGGATATAATCGACGCTTTTAAGGACAGAAATTACGCCTGAAGGAGTTTTCATTGGCGTTAGATCAGCCACCTTTTCAAGATAGTGTTGGTCTTTCCCCGCAGGTGCCAGAATAGCTCCGGGAGCAATTGCGTTGACGCGAAAGTTTGGGGCTAGTTCGAGTGCCGCCATTTTAGTCAACTCCCAAAGTGACTTCTTGGAAAGAGAGTAGGAGAGGTAATCGCTTGTATTATTGGTAATCCTGGTATCTACAATATTAATAATCTGACCATTGGATGCATTATTCGCAAAATCGCGCATCAAAATAAAAGGTGATACAAAATTTACCTGCGAATGTTGGATCAGTGATTCAGCAGAAGTCTCCTTAAATGGGGACGGTTCAAAAATGGATGCACTATTAATCAGAAGATCGAGTTGTCCAAATCGTTCAACAACTTGTTTAATAAGCTTCTGAACCTGATTTATATCTCCCAGATCAGCCTGAAATGTGTAAAAACGCTGGTCCGGAAAACTCGTTTTTAATTCCGCTTCGAAATCAGCAACATCTTTTGTTGACGTTCTGTAATGCAACGCGATATCCCAGCCATGTATTGCTAAATGCTGCGAAATTTCATGTCCAAGTCTAACTGCACTTCCGGTTATCAATGCCACTTTTGCCATATCGCTACTTTTTGATAAATTTAATACAAAAAAGGATGCCCTGAAGAACATCCTTTAAACAACAAAAATTGAAATTGAAAACTATTTTTTCTGAGCAACAACACTGAATGCCAATGTAAAATCATCGTAAATCACTTTGTCTCCCAGTCCCTGAAAAAAGCTACCAGAACCGTACTTGATTCCATAAAGCGTTCTATTAACTGTAATAACACCTTCTGCCGCAAGTTTATCGCCTGTTGCTGTAACTTTTGCATTAAATTCAACCGGATTCGTTATTCCTTTAATTGTAAGATCGACTAAGAACTTAAATTCATCACCTGCAACGGCTGTTACTTTTTTAATCACCATTTTAGACTCCGGGAATTTCTCAATCGAGAAAAAATCATCCGAAGCAAGATGCCCCATCAGTTTGGCTTTCATGCCGGCATCGGTAACATCGTCATTTGTCATTGATTTCATGTCAATTACAAATGTTCCAGCCGAAATATTATTCCCAGTTCCTGTGATAGATCCATTTGCAAATGAAATAGAACCATCATGCTTACCAGTCACCTTTTTTGCCTCCCACTTAACTTTACTGGCAGTTTTATCAACAACATATTCAGCGGCATTCATTGTTAATCCGAAACCGAATAACATTACCACCAATCCTAAAAATGAAATTTTAACCTTTGACTTTAATACCTGACTATTCATATCTTGAAATTTTAATTATAAACTTACAACGATTTAACCTCTGTATTTGTTTCAAAGTGGCGGCTGTTAAAATATACAAGTTAAGTTGTATATTTACGCTACCAAAAAGTTCATACTATTTACCTTGAAAAATGAAGAATATTAACGAATCAACAGACGATGTCAACCTTTCAGGTTTTCGCTTTTTCAAGTCATTGACCGAAGAAGAACTAAAAAGCCTGAATTTTGAAAAGACATGCACCTCTTACAAAAAAGGGAGTATTGTTTATAAAGAGGGGAGTAGACTTACCGGATTTTACTGCATCATCCGTGGTATTGTAAAAGTCTATAAAACTGGTATTGATGGGAAAGAAATGATTATCCGGTTCGCCCGGAAAGGGGATATTATTGCTTACCGGTCGCTATTAAGCCAGGAATCAGCATGTACAACTTCAAAAGTCATCGATGACGCCGTATTGTGTCACATACCTTATAAAACCCTTCTCAGCCTGATCGAGAAAAATTCTTCCTTTTCACTGGCGATGCTTCGTATCGTGTGCGCCGAATTAAAAGAGGCGAATGAATACATTACTGATATTGCACAGAAAACAGTTCGTGAACGACTTGCAGAAGTTCTTTTGCTTCTGAAGGATAATTTCGATCTTGATGCCGATCAGACACTCCAAATTTCACTGACAAGAGAGGAATTGGCAAATACTGTAGGAACAGCCACAGAGTCGATCATTCGGCTTCTTTCGGAGTTTAAACAGGATAAACTGATTGATCTTCAGGGAAGGAAAATTAAAATTATCAACCTTTCAGGACTCACAAAAGTGGCAAATCTGACGAAGTACTAATAAAGCCGCTAATACATTCAATTTAATTACTGTCTGATCAGCCAATCCTCCGGATCAAGCTTGGTGCTTTCGCGCCATAATTGAAACTTAAGGACCGTTTTATTATCATCATTCTGATCAGTAAAGACACTTCCAATATCATCTTTAATTTCCACATTCTGGCCGGCCTTTACGAAAACATCGCTTAGATTTGAATATACAGTGAGGTAGTTTCCGTGCCGGATAATGACCGCGTAGTTGGCACCTGGAATCGCCACAACTTTGGTCACTTCTCCTTTAAAAATCGCCCTCGCTTTTGCATTTGCCTGAGTTGTTATATCAATTCCTGAATTACGAACCACAACATATTTCAAAACTGCATGAGGATGGTCACCAAAATGATCAGTTATTAAACCTCGTTGAACAGGCCATGGAAATTTACCCCGGTTATTGGAAAAATCGCCAGACAAAACTTTCTCTGCAGGTGTCAAAGATAGACCCGGTTCCTTCGATTTTTTACGCGTCAATTTTTTTGCTTCATCAGAAATAACTCTTTCGATCTCCTGCTGCAATCTTAACTCGGCACGTCGCTGATTTTCAAGCTTTCTCTTTAAATCCTTCTCTTTTTGCTGAAGATCAGAATAAACATTATTTTGTTGTATCTTTTGTTGCTCAATAATTTTCGTTTGTTTTACTTTCGAAACCAAAAGATCTTTCTTTTCCTCTTTCCGTTTATTGAATTCAATCAACTGACCACCAATAGAGCTCTTGAATTCAGTGATTCTCTCAGCTTGTTTACGGCGATAATCGGCATACTGTTTTAAATAAATAAACCGTTTGTAGGCCTGATTGAAATCCTCTGACGAAAGCAAAAAGAGCAGTTGATTATTGCTATTCTGATTTCTGTTTGCATACCTGATCATTGAGGCATATTTCAATTTAACAGTCTCTAATTCAATACCAAGCGAATCAATCCGTTTTGAGTTTTGTTGAATGGTGTTATCAAGATAACCGATTTCACCTGTGATATTATTGATGAGATTATCCTGAAGTTTAATTTGCCTTTCAAGCACAGCAAGCCTGTTAAGAGAGGCTTTTGCATTGCTGTTCGTCTCTTTCAATAAATTATTGATGTATTCAATTTCTGATGCAGTTTTCTCCTTCTGCTTCCTCAGTTCATCAAGCGACTGCCCAAAAGAATTGAAGGAAAAGCATATCAAAATTGAAAAACAGATCAGTTTTAAAAACCTCAAAATAGAACATTCCATCGATTTAATATAACCAAAATGATACTTAATTATTCAATTAATTTCTTTTTATATTTAGGCGAGACTGAAAATCCAAAATTCGTTTCGTCATTCAAACTTATTTTCGATAATTCGATGGATAATTCCAGTTGTTTCTCTCCTGTTACTTGCATCTTTATCGATCCCGGAAACCACTGATCCATCACTTTTTCATAATTCGAAAATTCAAGTTTCAACCCTTTATTATTTTCAATATCTTTAAAAACCATCCGCCTTACGACAAATGAATCGGGATCAATATAGATATCTTGTTTTATGCCGCGGCCTTCATCCAAACGATTACGATACCTTTCATGCTTTTCTTCGTTTTTATTAAAACTTCGAATTCGTTGGTCGCGGATTGACGAAATCTTGTACATTTCATCTTCAATGTCGCATGAAAATTCCTTGAAATCTTTATCCCGTGTATCCTGGCGAAACGAAAACATTTTATTGCTTAATAGTGCCTGTAATACACCAAAATCAACATCTATTCCCAGTAGTTTGCTTAAATAATTATTTTTCCCGACAAATAACTCCTGCTCAAGAAAATAGACCATCCTGAAAGAATCGACATTCACCTCCATTTTACCAAGCGGAATTGCCATTTTCTGAGCGTATAGCTGTATAATACTATCACGCCGTATTTTGTAAGATCCGCGAACAGTGGTGGTATTACCATCATTGGTCAGAGAAACAGCCATTTTTTTTACCGATAATGTTTCATATTTTAATGAATTTTCATTGGTCATTTTAATTACCTTACCTACGCTGTACCTTTTAATTTTTTTAGGCGCTGTAATTTTCTCGGTCTGTTTACATCCGGCAAAGAAAAAAAGAAGGATAAATACCCAATAAAATCTATAAATCAACCTTTTACCGGAACACATAAATTAGTTTTCTTTTGTTTCAATATATCGTTTTTCAGCTATTTTCTGCTTAAGAATTTTTGAGTCATTACCCATCTGAAGCGACTTCTTCCATTGGATAAGTGCGCTCTCCTTGTCTTTTAGGTGATACAAGATATCGCCATAATGCTCTACAATAACAGCACTATCTTCGGATTTCTTCGATAGGGCAGTCTCCATGTAAAACTTCGCCAGCGAATAATCTTTCTTTATAAAAAATACCCATGCATAAGTATCAAGATAGGTTGCATTATCCGGATTGGCCTGAACAACTTTTGCACTCAGTTGCTCAGCAACGTCAAGCCGTTCACCCTTTAATGAAAGATAGTAGGCATAATTATTCATGGCCATGTAGTTTTCGGGGTCAAGTTCGACAACCTTATCGAAAACATCAAAAGCTTCGTTAAAACGTTTCAGATTATAAAACGCTTCGGCCTGGTAAGTATAAAGCTGCGACAGAATTTTAGGATCCTTATTTGCATGAACAATTCCTGAATCGAGTACTGAAAGCATTTCGCTGTATTTCTTCTCCTGTAACAATCCAACCGATTTAAGAATATAAATTAAGGGTTGTTCAGGGAAAAATTGCAAAGCTTTATTGCTGTCGTCATTCATCGACTTCCAGTCGAGCAAATCATTATTAATCAATAACAGCCGTTCCCAATATGCATAGTTATCTTTCTTAATATCAAGCACCAGTCTTAACTCTTTGCGAGCCTCTTCTGTTTGCTTTTTATTCAGATAATAATCAACCATTAATGCACGGGGTCGCTCATCGTCGATATGTGTCTCAATAAGAATGTGAAGTAATTCGAGTTGCTGTTTATCTGAAATTTTGATGGTTCCTGGTTGAATAAGCAACATATACATTTGGGCCTTCGTCTCCAATTCTAATGAGGAGTTCTTAAAGGCTGCTTTGATGTGCTCATAAGCTTTCACCGAATCATTCGCCTCGAGGTAATAACTTGCAATTGAGAGGTGAACAAATCCATCATTGGGATCTATCTGCAGGATTTTATTGTAATTTTCGAGGGCCTTCTCCCTATTTTTGTCAGACAGATACATATCAGCAAGTAGTCCGTAGTACTTCGAAACTGCAGGATTGGCCTGAATAAGTTTTTCAATTTCGGCATATGCAGCTGGCTTATTTCCTTGTTGAAGATAGATCTGCTGTTTGCCAACAGCAATGGGTTCGGTGATTCCCGTTTTTTGTTCAAACTGATTGTACATTGCCAATGCCTCATCATTTTTACCTGCCATTGTAAGCAATGCAGCCTGATAAAAAGGGTAATCAGGATTGTCTGGAACTAATTTTGAAATTGCCGCATACTCCGATGCTGCCTTTTCGTACAACTTATTTTGCTGATAAACTTTTACAAGCAACAGCCGGTAATACTGATTGTCAGGATTCATCGAAACGGCCTTTTCAAGCATAAACATCGAACTTTGAAAATCGCCTTTTGACACATGAACGTTTGCCATTTCGTAAAGGGTCGCCGACGATCGCGGATCTATTTCGAGGCACCGTGAAAAAATCTTAATCGCATCGTCAAAATTATTTAACGTCTTTTGCTTTAACCCTTCAATATACAGATATTCAAACTCTTTTGCGGCGTCATCGCTCAACTTTACTTCCGCAGTATCTTTAGAAACAGTAACAACACTTGCAGGAACCGTTTTTGCAACTTTACAGGAAAAAACAGCACCCGAACTTATTGTAATCAATAAAATCCCAATTAATCTCTCTCTACTTGTCATTCTAAATAATTTTAATTCTTAACCCTAAAGCAAATTTCGAATCAGTGCTTACCGGTATGTCCAAAACCACCTTCGCCTCTTGTGGTGTCTTCGAGTATTTCGACCCTTTCCCAATTAACAGTTTCATGTGCAGCAACGATCATTTGGGCAATTCGTTCACCATGTTGAATCACAAATTTTTCTGAAGAAAGATTTATAAGAATTACCATAATTTCACCACGGTAATCGGCGTCAATTGTTCCGGGAGAATTTAGAACAGTAATTCCTTTTTTCAAAGCAAGGCCACTTCGGGGCCGGACCTGTGCCTCAAAACCAACGGGCAATTCAATAAATAATCCGGTAGGAATTAGCTTCCTTTCAAAAGGTTCCATTATTACTTCCTCAAGAAGGTTTGCACGCAAATCCATACCTGCCGCATGTTGCGTACTATATTCCGGCAACTCGTTTAACGATTTATTGACTATTTTTACTTTCATCTGTAATTATTTCAATTTGCTAAGATAATAAACAATTCCAATCTACTTTCTGTTGTCACTTTGCCTTCCCATTAAAGTTAAATAAACCTATAAGATCAGCTTTCTCTTTAAACCAGATAAACAGGAAGAAAATCATAAATAAGCCAGTATTGAAACTCATCCGTAAGAATTCATCATGAGGAGCGACTACATTTTGAATCACATACAACGACATGGCTACCAAAAAATAAGCTCCAATTCGCTTTAAGTCATATTTCACAGGAAAGTATTTTTGTCCAACAAGATACGACATGACTGTCATTACCAGTGAAGACGTGAAAAAGACGTATCCACAAGCCATATAACCTAAAACAGGAATCAAAAGAACATTTAAAGCGAATGTAATTACAGCACCAACAACCGCAAACCGGGCGCCAAAGTGTGTCTGATCAGTTAATTTATACCACAAAGATTGAGTGTAAAAGATTCCCAAAAATAAATTTCCCATAAGAAGCCATGGAACGACTTTGAGCCCTTCATGATATCCCGATTTTGAGTTTCCTATAAAATATTTCAGAATATCCATGTAGAATATTACACCCAAAAAGATGATAAGACCCAATATCACAAAGTATTTCATGATTACCGCATATATTTTTTTCGAATCCTCATTTTTATAATGCGAAAATAAAAAGGGTTCGAATGAAAAACGGAAGGCTTGAATAAACAGCGTCATCAGAATCGCCAATTTGCCAGCTGCTGAATATATACCCAGCACATAGATTGGATCATCAGAACCAACAAGGAGTTTTGGTAATAAAATTTTATCAATTTGCAGATTGACCATTCCTGCCACTCCAATCACTAAAATCGGCCAACCATATTTTAACATTTGACGGAGAAGCAATCCATCAAAATTTGATTTTTTAATTTTTAAATCAGGAATAAAGAAAAGCAGGGTAATGGCTGCTGCAACTAAATAGGATATAAATGCGTAGCCTATACCAATCTTTGGGTTGTAAATATATTGGACAAACGAATCGGGATTTGCTTGCAATAATTTAGGACATAGATATATCCAGAATATATTCAGAAAAATACTTAAACCAATATTTATCAATTTTAGAAGAGCAAATTTATAGGGTCTTGACTGTAATCTCAGTTTCGCGAATGGAATTGCACATAAGGTATCAAGTGCAACGGTAACCCCCATCCAAATGATATATTCAGGATGTCCTTCATAGTCGATCCAGCCAGATATATTTTTGGCAAAACTTAAAATTATAACAATAAATGCAACAGTAGTAATACCTAGTGAAACCATGGAAGTGGTAAAAACCTTTTCCGGATTTTCACTTTTTCCTGCAAATCTGAAATAAGCAGTTTCCATTCCATAAGTTAGTAAAACCTGAAAAAATGTAACGTAAGCGAGAATGTTACTTAATATACCGAATGTACCCGGCAAAAAGGTGTAGGTATAAAGAGGCGTAAGCAATAAATTAAGAAATCTTCCCACGATGCTCGGAACACCATAAATAACCGTTTCGCCCGCAAGTTTCTTTAATACACTCAAAATATTTTTTATTAAAATATAAAACGCAAAGATAACGCTTTACATTATTCAGATCATGTTTTTACACAATCCAATTGAACCATTTTTAAGTTCGTTTAAAAAAAATAAATATTATTCCCCAACTGATTTATTGTAGTTTCGCATGCTTTACTTTTCAACATTAACAAAACATACAATCAAATGATTGGTAATGTTCCACGTGAAGCATTGTTAATAAAACAACCCCAAATTGTTAATAACAACCGATTTTTTATATAATTTCCGACATTGAAAATATTAACATTAATTGCTCACTTTTAATTTGATTATGAGAACGCTAACAGTTTTTGCCTTGTTTGTTTTTTTTACATCTTTTGTTTTGGTGAACTGCGCACAGTCCTCAAAACGCATTCGAAAACCGGTAACGTCCATTAAAATAACGCCTAAAAACAAAAATTACACAATAGGTGACAAACTGACTGTTAATTTTCAAACCAAAATTAAAGACGGATCGCTTAGCAAAACAGAATTTTTTGTTGATGGAAAATCTGTATTTACGAGTGATAAAATTGAAGGTTCCTTCGAAATTGAATCTCGTAATTTTATGGTAGGCACCCGTTATTTAAAAGCAGTTTCGACATTAAGTGAAGGAACCATAGGTGAAAATTATACCGATTTTCTCCTTTTATCCGACATTACTCCACAAAAATTTGGTTATAAAATTATAAAAACACTTCCCCATAATATTGATCACTTTACAGAAGGTTTGGAAATTAGAAACGGTTTTCTTTACGAAAGTACCGGACAGGAGGGAACATCTTCTATTTATAAGATTGATCTCTCAAATTGGAAAGTTGTAAAAGAGAATAAACTTGATGACAAATATTTTGGAGAAGGAATAACCATTTTAAACGGCAAAATATACCAGCTTACCTATAAAACTCAAATTGGATTTGTCCGCGATCTGAACACATTTGAACTGATTAAAACCTTTACTTATAAAAATGAACAGGGATGGGGATTTACCAACGATGGTAAATATTTAATAATGAGTGATGGTACTGATTATCTTACATATCTCGATCCTAAAACGTTGGATGAAGTAAAAAAAATACAGGTTTGTAATCAAAAAGGCGTCATTGCCAACTTAAACGAACTGGAATACATTAACGGTGAAATATGGGCCAATGTATGGATGACCGACACCATTGTTCGGATTGATCCTAAAACGGGCAAAATTGTAGCTGAAATCGATTTAAAAGGACTTTTAGCTTCTAATATTTCCAATCAGAAAAATCAAGTGGATGTTTTAAACGGAATTGCCTACGATCATGATAAAAACAAAATCTATGTGACAGGCAAATTTTGGCCTAAACTATTCGAAATAGAAATAGTTAAAAATATAAAGTAAGTTTAAAACAGTGTTTGCGGATAGTCTTTTCGCCAGATTCTTCCCAAATGATTAAAGGCAAGTTCAGTTGCTTCACGACCTCGTGGAGTCCTTTTTAAAAAACCTTCCTTTATCAAAAATGGTTCATAGACTTCCTCAATTGTTCCGGCATCTTCACTTACAGCTGTTGCAATAGTTGTCAAACCAATTGGACCACCTTTGAATTTATCAATAATGGTGCTTAAAATTCTGTTATCCATCTCATCAAGCCCATATTTATCAATATTTAAAGCTTCGAGTGCATAACGGGTAATCTCAATATCAATAATACCATTCCCCTTTACCATCGCAAAATCGCGTACTCTTCGTAAAAGCGCATTCACAATTCGAGGCGTACCACGACTTCTTCGTGCTATTTCAAGGGCAGCATCCTCATATATTTTCACATCAAGAATTTTTGCCGATCGTTTGACAATACCTTTCAAAACTTCAACGTCGTAATATTCAAGGTGACAATTAATTCCAAAACGAGCTCGTAATGGAGCTGTAAGTAAACCACTTCTGGTAGTTGCACCAATAAGTGTAAAATGATTTAATTCAAGCTGAATTGACCGTGCACTCGGTCCTTTATCAATCATTATATCAATACGATAATCTTCCATTGCAGAATAAAGGTATTCTTCTACAACTGCACTAAGCCTATGAATTTCATCAATAAAAAGAACATCATTATTTTCAAGATTGGTGAGTACACCAGCTAAATCGCCTGGTTTATCCAAAACCGGCCCTGAAGTAAGTTTAAGATTTACTCCCAATTCGTTTGCAATAATATTCGATAAGGTTGTTTTTCCCAATCCCGGAGGACCATGTAACAATACGTGATCGAGCGATTCACCTCGCATTACCGCAGCCTGAACAAAGATCTTCAGATTTTCAACAATTTTATTTTGCCCGCTGAAATCAGCAAACC
>JAAFHB010000004.1 GCA_010906965.1 Mariniphaga sp.
GAAAAACCCTTGCAAAGACTGGCAGAAAAATATACTTTCCGGTTTCTGACTGTAGGTGCCAGACCTGATTACAAAATATTGGGAATTAATCATGTAGCAAAAGCCTGGATTTTTGAGGATGAAAACGAAAATATCGGTCAAATGGACATTGGCTTAATGCCTTTACCCGACACGGACTGGACAAGGATGAAAGGGGGATACAAACTATTGCAATATATGTCTGCCGGAATACCATGCGTCGCTAGCCCTGTTGGTATCAATCAATCAATTGTAAAGGTTGGCCAAAACGGATTTCTTGCCTCATCAGAGGAGGAATGGTACTCGGAATTGGAGAAGTTAATCACCGATACGGAACTCCACATCCGATTAGGTATAAATGGAAGAAGAGACGCCATCGAATTGTATAGCAGGAAAGTCTGCTTCGAGAAACTTTTAAAAATCATTCAGAAATTATGATTTCAGCAATAATTACAGAAAAAATCCGGAGCAACGAACGAATTGTGATCGAATTGGGCTGTGGTCCTAATAAAGTAGCCGGGGCAATTGGAGTGGATAAATTTCAGGATGAAAATGTTGATATCGTTGCAGATATCGAGAACGGACTTCCATTTTTGCCCGACAATTCGGTTGATGAGTTGTTTTCGAGGCATGTGCTCGAACACATCGAAAATCTGGAACTTCTGATCAAAGAGATTCACAGGGTTTTAAAACCCGGAGGAATTCACCGGGTGATTGTTCCCCATTTCAGCAATCCACATTACTATTCCGATTACACGCACCGCCGGTTTTTCGGGTTGTATACGTTCGATTATTTTGCTGATGAAGAGTCAAAGCTAAAACGTAAGGTACCTAATTTTTACAACGACTTGCAGTTTCATATCACGAAAAGGTACTTGCGGCTTTACTCGCTGCGACCCTTATTGAACTACAAGAGACGTCTGTTATCGAAGTGGTTTAACCGCAGTTCCGGTGCGCAGGAACGATATGAAGAATCGTGGTGCTATCAATTTCCTTGTCAGGAAATTCACTATGAAATGACCAAAAAATAGATTTGATGACGCATTCTGCCCGTCGCTTAAATTATTCATTTCTATGCTTCACCGAGATCATCCTTAATATTTCGTCTGCTTTTTCATTGATATCGGGTGACAATTTCAAAAGATATACCGGCAGACAGAATAAAATGGTTAGGATTGAACTTCGTACAAAAATATCGATAATAAAACTGGGCATAACTGGTAACAATGTCGATATAAAATAGGCTGAAATTCCAATTACAGCAACGAGTATAAATTTCAAATTAAAGGGTTGCAGCTTAAATTTTTGCCACAAATATAGAAAACGGAAAAGATTGAGAATCGAGAGCGATACGGCTCCGCCAATTGCAGCACCTGTAATTCCGTACGCTGGGATTAACAGCAAATTGCTTACTATCAGCAAAATAACTAGTACAACCAGAAAAAATGTCTGTACTTTATAATAAGGAGATGATCCAAGAATCGAACTATTAGCTCCGGTTGTCATGTCGATAAGGCTTCCCATGCCGATGAAAAAGATCACCCACTTGCCGGAGACAAAATTAGGGCCCAAAATTTCAAATATATTATTGATGTTTGCCCAAAGTCCGAGAAACATGAGCAATCCAATGATAAACAATGTTATGCAGCTTTTTTCGTAAATATTTCGTATCGCAGCCATGTCGTTTTCCTTCCATGCACGGGCAGAAACAATATTTGTAATCTTAAGTATCGAACGTGAGGGCAAACTAACCATCATCCCGAATATCATACACGATCCATAAATACCGGTTGCACTTAATCCGATCATCCCGGTGATCATAATCGTATCTATTGTGAGGATAATATTGGTTGTGAAGCCGTTAAGGATGCTAAATAAGGCCATTAATCCCATTGAAGTTAGCATTGGAGGTTTTAAATAAGCGAAATCTGTTTTCAGCGAAAATTGCCCTTCTTTAATCAAAGTGAACAAGATGAAGAGGGTGGGAGCAGCCATTGAAGCGATGTAAACAATGATAAATTGGTGAAAATTGATCAAATCAAAATAAAATAATCCTATTCCTATTATTATCAGTATTCTCTGAAATACCTCGCGCAGAAAGGTTCCATGAATGCTATTCAAAAGGGCGGTGTAATATCCATCAAAAAGCGTAAAAAAGATCTGAAAAAAGATCAGAACGATCAGGTAATTCAGATATTCGAGGAGCAGCGCCGAATTCTCGCTGGTGTATTCAACGAACCAGGTTTTGAAGATCAAAAACAATACGAGGGAAAACAGGAAACCTGCAAGTCCGGTTATGAGTGCCAAAGAAAGAAAACCATGATGGTTACTCTTTGGATCTTTAAAAAATGGGAATAACCTGATTGTTACTCCATTAAATCCCAAAGTTGCGAATTGAGCTACAAGCGCAGCATAGGCCACTATAATTTTGGTCAGACCAATCTGATCGGTTGAATAAATCCGTGGAAATAAAACACCTTGGATCATAAAGCCAAGTGCGACACCGATATACGTATAAATGGCTCCCTTTACTGACTGGCTTACAATAATTCCCAATGGATTTAAATTATGATTTGTTGCAAAAATAGGTAAATAACTGCAAATTATTGTCTATTAGCAGAAACAGGATTGCCCCAACTTTCAAAAAAAATGTACTTTTGTGATCAATCTGTAAAAGTTACAATTATGACGAAGTTTTCGTGGAAGAAAAGTTTACCACATTTTACCGCCATTATCCTTTTCATTCTTTTGCCTATCATCTACTTTTCGCCTGTTTTGGAAAACAAACAGCTGAACCAATATGACTCACAGACCTTTACAGGAATGTCGAAAGAGATTGTTGACTACAATAAAAAGAGTAATGATCTGGCCTTATGGACCAACTCGATGTTTGGAGGAATGCCATCCTATTTGATCGCTTTACCAACTACGACAGCCATCACTTCGATTTACACGGTCACGAATCTCTATAATTGGAGACCAATAAATTTCATATTTCTCTATCTGATAGGATTTTATATAACAATGCTGCTATTTGGTGTGAGTCCTTGGCTGGCTATTGTAGGGGCACTTGCCTTTGGTTTTGGCTCCTACAATTTTATTATTATTGCTGCCGGACATGCTTCGAAGGCGGTCGCTATCGGCTATATGGCACCTATTATTGCCGGGTTTTACTATGCTTTTAAAAAGGACAAATGGATTGGAGGATCGGTTTTTGGTATTTTTCTGGCACTCGAAATATACGCCAATCATCCCCAAATCGCTTATTATACCTTCCTGATTTTGCTGATTATTGGAATCACTGAGCTGGTTTCTGCCATCAGAGAAAAGTATGTTCCTGAACTTCTTAAAAAATCGCTGATAATCATTGCATTTGGGCTTCTTGCTGTGGCTTCGAATACAAGCCGGCTTTGGACAACCTGGGAATACGGGAAGTATTCATTGCGTGGGAAATCAGAACTCACACATGACCAAGCGAATAAAACTTCCGGACTCGATCGTGACTATGCAACTGGCTGGAGTTATGGACTTGGAGAAACATTCACGATTCTTATCCCAAATTTCAATGGTGGTTCTTCGGCAGTTGGTTTCAGCGAAGATTCCGAAACCGGCAAAGTGCTGAAAAGCAATAATGTTCCTAATGCTAATACACTCGTAAAGCAACTTCCCGGATATTGGGGTTCACAACCAGGTACTTCGGGTCCCGTCTATTTCGGTGCAATTATATGTTTTCTTTTTGTTCTTGGACTATTTCTTTTGAAAGGGAATATCAGAATTTGGGTTGTGATTGCCACATTGCTTTCGATTGCACTTGCCTGGGGTCATAATTTTATGCCGTTCACTAACTTGTTTCTCGATTACTTTCCGGGATATAATAAATTCCGAACTGTAACGATGATTCTGGTCATTGCCGGATTTACGTTCCCGCTGTATGCCATTTTGACATTGCAAAAGATTGCGAACGGAGCGGTTGACCATAAAACATGGTTCAAACCATTGGCGTGGAGTGTTGGATTAACTGCAGGAATCGCTTTGATTTTTGCATTGATACCCGGAATTGCAGGCTCTTTTATTTCACCTGCTGATAGTCAGTTCCCCGATTGGCTTCAAAAAAGTCTGATTGCCGACAGACAATCGCTTTTGCAGACCGATGCTTTAAGATCTGCTATTTTTATTTTGCTTGGAGCTGCTACGATTTGGGCTTTAGTTGAGAAAAAACTCAAAGTAAACACAGCAATTTTGATTTTGGGCGCTTTAATCCTGATAGATTTGTGGGGAGTTGATAAGCGTTATTTGAACGATTCAAATTTTGTTTCCGCTCGTGAAGCAAAGAATCCTTATAAAGCCACAGTGGCCGATCTCGATATTTTGAAGGACAAATCGATCGATTACAGGGTGTTAAATATGTCAATTGGCACTTTCTCAGATGCCAGCACCTCTTACTATCATCAATCTATCGGAGGTTATCATGGTGCAAAAATGCGCCGTTACCAGGAACTTGTTGATTTTCATGTCGGCAATGAAATGGAATTAATTAGACAGCGTTTCTCAAAAATAAAATCTCAGGAAGGAATGGATTCGTTGTTTCTGGGTTTGAACGCACTCAATATGCTTAATACCAAATATTTCATATTTAGTCCCGACGCTGCCCCGGTATTGAACAGCCATGCACTTGGTAGCGTTTGGCTGGTCGACAAATACGAAATGGTTGACAATGCTGATCAGGAAATTGCCGCAGTAAAACTGATCGATCCTGCCAAAGAGGTGGTTATTGATAAGAAATTTCAGGAGCAGCTTTCGGGTGTTTCATTGACAAACGATTCAAGTGCAAAAATCTCATTAATAACCTATTCGCCCAATGTAATGACATATCATTATCAGGGAAATGGTAATCAGCTGGCTGTTTTTTCTTCAATTTATTACCCTAAAGGCTGGAATGCCTACATTGATGGCAAGATAGTTAAGCACTTCCAGGCAAATTATGTCTTAAGAAGTATGTTATTGCCGAAAGGGAATTACGATATTGTGTTCAGGTTCGAGCCAACATCATTTTTAACAGGACAAAAAATCTCATTCTGGAGTTCACTGATTCTATTGCTGCTTATCGCAGGCCTTATTGCAAAAAAGTTTCTCCTTCCTGAGAAAAAATAATTTCAAGTTTTTGACAAACGATATTTTAACATGGCAAAAAAGAAACCACAAAAACTGAAGAAAAGGTTGTTTAGTTCTTACCTGACAACGACGCTCAGTATTTCCATGATTCTTTTCCTTTTTGGATTATTGGGATTATTGATTATCAATGCCCAACGTCTTTCTGATTATGTGATGGAAAATATCGGAGTAACGCTGATTCTTCGGGACGATGCCAAAGAGGCGGACGTAATGAAGCTCCAGAAAAACCTTGAAATGGCTAATTACATAAAATCAACCCGGTTTGTTGACAAGGAGAGCGCTGCAGTTGAACTAAAAAATGAGCTCGGAGAAGACTTCGTCGATTTTTTGGGTTTTAATCCTTTGCTCTCATCAATCGATGTAACAGTTTATGCAAGCTATGCCAATCCGGACAGTATGGCCATGCTCGAAAAAAAGCTGCTTGTTAATCCCGAAATTCAGGAAGTGTACTACCAGCGAAACCTCGTTAAACAATTGAATTCGAATGTAAAAAAAATAAGCTTTATTCTATTGGCCCTTTGCTTGTTGATGTTTGTTATCTTCACTGCGCTGATCAATAATACAATTCGTTTATCGGTCTATTCAAAGCGATTTTTAATTAATACGATGCAGCTTGTTGGCGCTACCCGATCGTTTATTCGGGGGCCGTTTATCGCAAAAAGTGCTTTGCATGGAATATACGGAGCATTAATAGCCTGTTTCATGCTTTTGGCTATATTTTTTTCGTATCAGGATGAGTTAAAATCGTTCGTAGATTTTCAAAATCCGACGGCCCTTATTATGCTTGTCGGAGGCATTTTCTTGATGGGAATTCTTATTACAGTGATTTCTACTTACTTTGCTGTAAATAAATTTTTACGATTGAAGTTCGATCAGCTCTTTTATTGAACTATCTTTGTAGGTTAGAAATAATATCTGTTTTAATGGCCATAAACATCGAAAACAAGGAGGATAAGGGATTTGCCCTTGGAAAAGAAAACATTCGTCTTTTGGCGATTGGGTTTCTGATAATAGTTGTCGGATTTGTTTTAATGATTGGAGGCAAAAGTGAAGGCCTCAATGTTTTTAATAAGGAAATATTTAATTTTCAGCGCATTACGCTCGCACCGATCGTGGTTATGATTGGGTTTATTTTTGAGATCTATGCAATCATGAAGAAACCTGGATCAGAAAAGTAAAGATCCAGAAATTCATGACGCAATCAGAAATAAGAACGTTCGATTTTCAAAAAGGAGAAATATTGGTTTTTGACAAACCACTCGACTGGACCTCGTTTGATTTGGTTCATAAAGTCAGGTATATTATCTGCAAGCATTTGAAAATTAAAAAATTGAAAGTTGGGCATGCCGGGACACTCGATCCCAAAGCAACCGGAATTTTAGTTTTATGCACCGGTAAAGCCACCTCTAAGATTGATTCCCTTCAGGCAGATGAAAAGGAGTATGTTGCTACTTTGAAATTCGGAGCAACAACACCGTCATATGATCTTGAAAGCGCAGAAGACAGGCAGTTTGATATATCAAATCTGACAAAGGATCTTTTAGTTGAAGTTTTAAAACAGTTTATTGGGACGATTTCACAAATACCTCCCGATTATTCTGCAGTTAAGATTGATGGTAAAAGGGCCTACGAGTATGCCAGAAAAGGAATTGTGGTTGAGATAAAACCAAAAATTTTAGAGGTAAAAGAGATAGAAGTACTGAGTTTTTCCCTTCCGGAGGTTAAACTAAGAATTGTTTGCGGCAAAGGCACCTATATTAGGGCACTTGCTCGTGATATTGGGGAAGCACTTAATAATGGAGCTTACCTGACCGGTTTACGCCGTACAAGAGTTGGAGATTTTGACCTTAATCAGGCTATTAATCTGGCTGAATTTTTAAAAAATCAACCGATAAATACTGATGTTCAATTAATTTCTAATGATATATATTAATATCCGCATAAATGTCATCATCCATGAAGCTTTCAAAATTTAAGTACAATTTGCCGGAGGAACTCATTGCCCTCCATCCTACATTGAATAGAGACGAATCTCGTTTAATGGTTTTAAACCGTAACACTGGAGAAATTGAGCACAAAATATTTAAGGACATCGTTGACTATTTCAAAAACGACGATGTAATGGTGTTCAACAATACGAAGGTTTTTCCTGCTCGCCTTTACGGAAACAAGGAGAAAACCGGAGCACAGATCGAAGTTTTTCTTTTGAGGGAATTAAATCGTGAACAGCGCCTATGGGATGTTTTGGTTGATCCGGCCCGCAAAATAAGGATTGGCAATAAACTTTACTTTGGCGAAGATGATCTTCTTGTTGCTGAGGTAATTGATAATACAACCTCTCGCGGTCGTACCTTACGTTTCCTTTTCGATGGATCGTACGAAGAATTTAAAGAAACGCTTTATAATCTGGGCGAAACGCCGCTTCCAAAGTTTATTAATCGTCCTGTAGAAGAAGAAGATGCACTCCGTTATCAGACAGTTTATGCCGAACACGAAGGCGCTGTTGCTGCTCCAACGGCAGGGTTGCATTTCAGCCGCGAATTGTTGAAACGTCTCGAAATAAATGGGGTCGATTTCGCTAATATCACGTTGCATGTTGGTTTAGGTAATTTCCGAAGTGTCGATGTTGAGGATCTTACTAAACACAAGATGGATTCTGAACAAATCTGGATCAGAGACGAAGCAGTTGAAGTCGTTAATAATGCAAAACTTAATAAACACCAGATTTGTGCCGTTGGTACTACAGTTATGCGAACGCTCGAAAGTTCAGTTTCTACGAACGGAATGTTGAAGCCTTATGAAGGTTGGACAAATAAATTCATTTTCCCTCCCTACGACTTTACTGTTGCCGATAGCATGGTTTCAAACTTTCATTTGCCACTTTCAACGTTGCTGATGATGGTTGCTGCTTTTGCAGGATACGATAAGCTGATGAATGCCTATAAAGTGGCAATAAAAGAGAAATATCGCTTTGGCACCTATGGTGATGCCATGTTGATTATATAATTGATAAAGTAAGCGTTATAACACAACAAAGGCCGGATAATTCCGGCCTTTGTTGTGTTATATGTCGAATAGTTTATTTTTTAACTCTTTCGTAGTATGATCTTTCGCGGGTGTCGACGCGAATAACATCCCCTTGATTGATAAAAAGTGGAACCATTATCGTTGCGCCAGTCTCAACAGTTGCTTGCTTTAGTGCTGTTGAGGAGGCCGTATTGCCACGATCGCCCGATTCGGTATAAGTTACCTCAACTTCAATGAAAGGGGGGAATTCAACTGTTAAAGGCGTTTCAGTGTCCGCATGGTACATGATCTCTAATGTCATTCCTTCCTTCATCAGATCTGCATTTTCAACAAGTGCAGCTCCGATCGAAACCTGTTCGAAAGTCTCAGAATTCATAAAATTGAATCCCATTTCATCTTTGTATAGGTACTGGTATGGTCTGCGCTCGATGCGTACAGTATTAATTTTGGTCCCAACAGAGAAGGTATTGTCAATCACCTTTGCGGTTTTCAAATTCTTCAGTTTTGTACGGACAAAGGCAGGACCCTTTCCCGGTTTTACATGTTGAAACGATACAACCTGAAATAATCCATCGTTAAATTCAATACACAGCCCGTTACGAATTTCTGCTGTAGTTGCCATTGTCTTTTGTATTTGTGATATTTATAAACTTACTAATGCCCGGAAGGGAAATTTTTTGCAAATTTAGACAAAACGGCGAAAAGAATGAAATAAAAATTCAACTTACGTATTTACCTCGATATTTATTTATTCATTTGTAAATTAGATAATTATAATTTATTGCGTCTTTGTCAAAAACGATGGGTCTAATCAGACAAGTAAATTTCAGCCTGAAAACACCGTTAATTTCAGCAAAATAGAAACATTTTATTTGGCTACTTTTGGCAATGTTTAATTTTCACTACAATTAATGACCGGGTTACTTTCTCCATTTTCGCTGTCAACTGTCGATTGGGTACTGATTGTGTTTTGCGCCATTCTCATTGGAATGTCCAAAACCGGTGTCCCGGGAGTGTCAATGATCGTTGTTCCAACGCTTGCCTTGATATTCGGCGGTAAAGCGTCGACGGGTGTTTTGCTTCCAATACTAATTATTGCTGATGTATTTGCGGTTGTCTATTACCACCGTCATGCGAAGTGGAAACACCTTGTGCGTGCACTCCCATGGGCATTTGCTGGTCTGTTTATTGCACTCTGGATTGGAAATCTTGTTAATGATGAGCAGTTTAAAAGGATAATCGCCATAACTGTTTTCGTGAGCATTGCGTTAATGATCTGGAAAGACTACTTTTATAAGAAAGAGTTTACGCCTGATAAATGGTGGTTTGCGGCTTTGATGGGCGTCGTGGGTGGGTTTGCAACCATGATCGGGAATGTAGCAGGACCTATTTTTGCGATTTATTTGTTAGCAATGCATTTAAACAAGAAAAGCTTTATAGGAACCACTGCCTGGTTTTTCTTCATTATCAATTTATCTAAATTTCCGCTTCAGGCACTCGTTTGGAAGAACATCAATCTGAACACACTCACCGTTGATATTATGGTTTTACCTGCCATTGCCTTTGGAGCATGGCTGGGAGTTTTTTTCGTGAAACTGATTCCTGAAAAAGCGTATAAATGGTTTGTAATTGTCATCACTGTTTTATCAGCGTTTTTGATTCTGATCTGAATGCGTTGATTTTTGATCTTTTTGTATGCTTATTTAATTGAATATGAAACAAATGATTAAAAATGACAATCAGTATTTATCAAGTAGGGTTCTGCATTTACTCAAATTATTATAACTTTAGCCCGTGCCTTGGTTCGGAGTTTTCCAATGATCGATTGAATCAGGCTGTTTAAAGACCCGGTATTTAAAGAAAAAATGAAAACGATGATATTAAGCAAAAAGCAAAGATTGATGATCTTGATTCCAGCTGGAATACTTGTCATTTTTGTCCTGATTTTTATTTTACGCAGGATTATCCCAAAGGCAATAAAAATAAAAGATTGTATTACGCTTAATGTTGAGCAGGGTAATGTATATGAACCAATCGTTGCGACTGGTACGGTTGAAGCAGAAAACGAAGTGCTGATTCGAAGTCCTTATTCAAGTATTGTGAAACAGATTATTAAAGAGCCAGGTGCCCGTGTTCTTAAAGGGGATGTTATTCTCGTGATGGAAGATGAGATGATCAAGGAAGAAATAGATAAACTAAATGATCAGCTTGAACTAAAGCGCAATACCTTGGAAAAGAATAAGCTGAACGAATTTAGCACCAATGTTGATTTGAATTACAGTGAAGAGGTTAAGAAATTGAATATTACTTCTTTGAAATCACAACTTTCAGACGAAGAGCAACTTTTGGAGGTAGGTGGGATATCTCCTGCTAAAATCGTAAAGACAAAGCAGGAGATTGCGCTTGCTGAAAAAGACCTCGTGATGCTGAAACAAAAAAATTCAATTCGTCTGAAGCAATTAAAGGCGGAGGAACAGGGATTAAATCTTGGCATTAAAATTCAGGAGAAAGAATTGGGGGATAAAATCCATATACTGGACAAGATGCGATTGACAGCTCCTTCAAATGGAATCATTCTGTCTGTATCGAATAAAGTGGGGGAAAAGATTGAAAAGGATAATATATTGATCCGGATGTCTGATCTTTCGACTTTTAAAATTGCGGGATCAGTAGATGATAAACTTGCTGATTATATTAAAACCGGTAAAAGGGTTTATGTTGTAATCGATTCTGAAAGGCTTGCCGGAAATATTGGGAATGTGACACCCATGATTGAAAATAGCAAAATCCAGTTCAACGTCCATCTTGAAGAAAAAAATAATCCAAAGCTTATTTCCAATCAAAATTTAGTTTTGTGGGTTGTTGGAAATGAAGCAGAGAATACCTTAAGGATTAGAAATTTAAACCTTTTTAGTAAAGAGGTTCCCAATGTTTTGTATGTTTTAAAAAATGGGGAAGCAATTCGTCGTGAAATAATAACAGGAATCAAAAATCCCGACTATATTCAAGTGCTGTCGGGGCTCGAGGCTGGAGAAAAGGTTATAATTCCAAAACAGGGAATGTCGGCATTCCGCAATTCCAGTAGTGTTGTAATAAACAATTAAGTTAATGAGTAAAAATCTATATATAAGTGTTTTAAATATTTTTCTTCTCTGTTTTTTTGTCAATGTTTTGAAGGCTCAGGAGAAATTTGCCGGAGAACCGGCAAAAATAAAAATGAACCTTAGTCTTCAGGATGTTGTCGACTTATCAATTGCGCAATCTTCAGCCGTGAAATACGTTCAGAACACGAATGTCAATTATTTCTGGCGCTGGAAAAACTTCAGGAAAACATTCCTTCCTAATCTTGTTATGTCCGGAACGTTACCCAGTTACAACCAATCAACGGTACCTGTAACCCAACCTGACGGAAGTATCGAGTTTAAAGCTGTCTCCAATCTGCTGACATCTGCGAACCTAAGTCTTAATCAGTCTATACCGCTGACTGGAACATCTATTTATGCTTCTACATCAGCCAGCAGGGTTCAGGATAATTATAAGAAGCATACAACCTTTTCCGGTAATCCGATCTCTTTTGGCTTTTACCAGCCAATTTTTGCCTATAACTGGATGAAATGGTCTAAAAAAACAGAGCCGCTGATTTATAACGAGTCGCAAAAGAATTTTATACAGTCGATTGAAGAAATAGCCTACACGGCTACCACCCGTTTTTTTAATTACCTGCGGATTCAGACTAATTTTAAACTTGCTGAAAGTGCATTAAAAAACAGTAACGACAATTTACGCATTGCGCAAACCAAGCAAAAACTTGGTCAAATTTCTGAGAACGATTTCTCCAGGATTGAACTATCGGTTCTGAACGCTCAAAAGGCGTTAAATTCGGCTGAAATGCAACTAAAAAACTCTGATTTTGAACTTAAATCGTATATTGGCCTCGATCAATATCAGGAAATAGAGTTGAAAATGCCATTAAATATAACCCTATTCGATATCGATTCAAAAAAGGCACTAATGGAAGCAAAAACCAATCGGCCTGAACCAGTAAACTTCGAAAGAAGGTTAATTAATGCAGACAGGGATTTGACGCAGGCTAAACGCGGAACTGGATTAAGTGCTACTTTATCTGGTAGTTATGGCCTTTCGAATAGTGGTGAATCACTTCCGGGAATCTACCAGGATCCACTCAAATCGCAGGTTCTGCAATTGACCATGAGTGTTCCGATATTAGACTGGGGACGTGCCGCTTCAACAGTGAAGATGGCCGAGGCACAACGCGATCTCGCTCAATTTGATGTTCAAAAAGCCAAAGAAGATTTTGATAGAAGTGTTATTGTTCAGGTAGAACAGTTTGGTCTTTTAAAGGATCAGTTGAAGACTGCCAAGGAAGCTGACCGTGTTGCCGAAAACGGGTATCGTATTGCACTGAAACGGTTTCAAAATGGCGAAATTAGCATTACTGATCTTAATATTGCCCTTTCGGAACGTGAAACAGCCAAACGCGATTATATCGGTTCACTTGCAACCTACTGGCTTGCTTATTATAATTTGCGGATTTTGACGCTTTACGATTTCGAAACCGATCAAAAGATTAATTACGAAAATCCAATGCTCTCATCTGAAAATGGAGGATGAATTAAATTCGTGACTTGCCTGTTTTCAGAATGATCAATATTTATTTTGTGTCTTATCATCAATGTTTTATATGAAAATAATTTTCCGATTTATTTTATTAATTGTCGCTGTTGGATTTATCGTACAGTGCCATTCCTCTAAACCCGTTAAATCCATTGAGGACTTGAAGACTGCTTTCAACAGCGAATCAACCGCCTCCGAAAAGTATGCCAAATTTGCTCAGGCAGCAATGGAAGAAGGATATGATACAATCGCTAAATTGTTTGAGGCGACTTCTAAATCTGAAAAAATCCATGCCTTTAATCATGGGAAAGTTCTTGAAAAATACGGCAATAGCATTGGGAATGCCGAAATTGGTAGTTACGAGATTAAGACGACTATTGAGAATCTTCAGACTGCTATCAATGGCGAAACTTACGAAATGCAGACCATGTATCCAGGTTTTATTAAAAATGCAGAAATTGAGAAAGCTCCCGAAGCAGCAAAATCATTTACATGGGCATGGGATGGCGAAAAAAAACATTTAAACTATTACCGGCAGGTACAATCTTTAATTGTAAAAGGCAATGAGAATGGATTATCTTTTGAATGGTATGTATGCCCCACCTGTGGAAATATTTACAACGATATTGATGTAAAAGAAAGTTGTGATTTTTGTCTAACCAAAAAAGTCAATTTCGACGGATATACTGAAGAGGTGGGAGGAGAATAAAAAAAAGAGACAACTGACAGCTGTCTCTTTTAATTTGGATCTTATTTTTAGATGTTAAAGCGAATTTACTAAAGCAATTGATGCCTCATAATTTGGCTCATTCGTTACTTCGGGGACGTGTTCAACATATCTTACTATTCCTAATTTATCAACAACTACTGTTCCACGGGCGAGTAAACGCAATTCCTTTAATACAAAACCATATTTTTCTCCAAAATCGAGGTCTTTATGGTCTGATATTGTCTTAATGTTTTCCAAACCTTCTGCTGCACAAAAACGGCTCTGGGCAAATGGAAGATCGCAGGATATAGATAGTACCACAGTATCTTTCAGCTTGTTCACTTCTGTATTGAATCTTCTGTTCTGGGCAGCGCAAACGCTGGTATCAACCGAAGGGTATACAGCTATTATAACTGTTTTCCCGGCAAAATCAGATAATTTGACCGGAATCAGGCCTGCTCCAACAGCTGTAAAATCTGGTGCTTTATCACCAACTTTAATTTCATTACCAAGCAAGGTTAAAGGATTGCCTGCAAACGTTACTTTTACTGAACTTTCTTTCATCTTTTAAAATTTGTTAATTTATTAATATAATGCAAACCTAGTGCTTTGATTGTGTCTGAATTTTTGGAAACAAAATTTGTTACTTCATATTGCACAAAAATCCCTGCAAGACGCAGTAGTGGATTTTTCGAGGAGCGAACCAGTATTTTACGCGAAACATAACCTGATATTAAACCAGTGACCGTCTCAATCAGGTTGTCTTTTAAATCAGATGGTGTAGCAATATCACCAATCATCTTGCGTAATATATTTACCGGCCTAAGACTATCGAATGTATCCTTGAACTGATCCTTAAGTAAAATGCCTTCTTCCATTTGCCTGCACTCAAGGACGGAAATTGATTTTTTAAGCGCTTCGGCTGCTGTTATTTTCTGCATGAATGAGTAATCACATTGTTAATCCGTAAATTAGTAAAAATCTTTTGTATTGATAATTAACCAACAGTATCAGTAATCACATTAATCGGGTAATTGATCATCTTTTAAACTCTCATCCATGAGTAATTCTAGAATAATGGAATTACTTACGGGTCTCTTTATCCACTGATTTCGAAACAAGTAAACAATAATGCCAATGAAAAGGTATAATGCGGAAACCAAAATAAATCCGAGCCATATTTTTCCAAATAAATCGCCAAGAAGTAAAGCAATTGCAATATTTAGATTCACGAAGAACAGGGCAAGGATAACCACAATGACAAAACCCGAAGCTAAGTTTGAAATGATTTCAGCCAATTTGTCAGTGGCTTTTAATTTAAATAGCTGAAGACTGGTTTTGGTGTAGGCTTGAGCGCGCGCCAGCAAATCTTCCACAGGAGTTGTCAGTTCTTTCATATTATCCCACCGGATTTATATTAGTTTCAAAATTGAAATTTGCCAGGCAATAGTTAAAGACCACTGTTGGCATTTTTAGTCTCACTTCCTGCCGAATCTTTGGCTTTCTTAACGACGGCTTCAAACTTTTCAGTCATTTCCTCTACAAAATCGTTCATTTTGTGGGTCAGATCGTCGGCATAATCTTTTCCTTTTTTCGCAATCTTTTTTCTTGTTTCACACCCTTTTTCAGGTGCGAAAAGAATTCCTAATAAGGCTCCGGTAGCAGCGCCTGCCAAAAGGCCTAGTAAAACTTTTCCTGTGCTCATAATGCAAGATTTTAAATTGTTAATACTCTATCCAAAGTTACAAATAAACAATCAAAAAGTTGAAAGGTTTTGAATTATTTAGGATGATATTTCTTTCAAGAAAGCAGATTTTGTCTTCCTAACCAAAATTAAATTTGCAGGATGATTATTTTTTATAAAAATGAATACAAGTAATTAATACTTTTATAAATTTGCATCAATTAACCAATCAATAGTGAAACAAGCTAATTTCATTCATATGCTTAGCGAAATGTACAAACAGCATCCAAGACATTATATAGCAGTTGACTGTTCAATTTTCGGTTACGAAGATGGGGAGCTCAAATTGTTGCTTTACCCACGAGGTTTTGAGCCTTCGATTGGTAAATGGTCATTAATGGGTGGTTTTGTACAGGAAGACGAATCGATGGAAGAGGCCGCCCGACGTGTACTTTTGCAGACTACCGGACTGAAGGATATATTTTTAGAGCAAGCATCTGCTTTTTCAAAACCGAATCGGGATCCAGGCGCAAGAGTTATAAGCATGACGTTTATGGCACTCATAAGAATTGATATTCATGATAAAGATCTGGTGCGTGAAAATGGCGCCCATTGGTGGCCGATAACCAAATTGCCAACCTTGATTTTCGACCATGAGGCAATTGTTGAAAATGCCCTTGCTCTTTTACAGCAAAAAGCGAGTATTGATCTGATAGGGAAAGAATTGCTTCCTGAAATGTTTACACTTATGCAATTGAGGAATTTGTATGAAGCCATCTTTCAAAAAACATTCGACCCCGGGAATTTCCGCAAAAAAATTCTTTCAATAGATATACTTGAAAAGTTAAATTTAAAGAATACAACTGAATCGAAGAAAGGAGCCTTTTACTACAAGTTTAAAAACAGCGAAGCTGGCATGAAGAGTGAACGAATCGTCAAGTTTCCGTAATTGTTTATATTAAAAGTACTCTTAACTTTTTTAATAAATATTTCAGGCATTTCAAAGATTCTAAAAAGCAAAATATTTTAAATAATTATTGAATATTAATTGATTAAACAACACTAATTAAAGTATTAAATCATGACAAACACATTATTAAATCAGTTTGAAGTCTGGTTTGTAACAGGAGCACAGCTGCTGTACGGAGGCGATGCGGTCGTAAAAGTCGACGCACACTCAAACGAAATGGTTAAAGGATTAAACGAATCAGGCAATTTGCCTGTAAAAATTGTTTATAAAGGGACTGCTAATTCGTCGTCTGAAATTGCAGAAATTATGCGTGCTGCAAACGGAGATACAAAATGTATTGGTTTAATTACCTGGATGCATACTTTCTCTCCTGCAAAAATGTGGATTCATGGTTTGATGGATTATAAAAAACCATTAATGCACCTTCATACACAGTTCAATGAGCAAATTCCCTGGGCAGAAATCGACATGGATTTCATGAATCTGAATCAGTCTGCTCACGGTGACCGTGAATTTGGATTTATTACCAGCCGTTTACGAAAACCACGTAAAGTGGTAGTTGGTTACTGGAAAGATAAATCAACTCACGATAAAATTTCCGGATGGATGCGCGTTTGTGCCGGATGGGCTGATTCTCAAAATATGCAAATCATCCGTTTTGGCGATAACATGAACAACGTGGCAGTAACCGATGGAGACAAGGTAGAAGCTGAAATTCGTTTGGGTTACCACGTTGACAATGCTCCAATTGCATTGCTCGTTCCTTACATAGAAGCAGTTACTGACGCTGAAATCGAACCTTTAATTGCTGAGTACGAAAAACTGTACGACTTTGCCGATGATTGTAAGAAAGGTACTGATAAACATATCACTGTACGTCAGGCAGCAGCTCAGGAAATTGGGTTACGCCGTTTTTTACAAGATAAAAACGCAACTGCTTTCACGACCAGCTTCAACGAATTGGAAGGAATGTCTCAATTGATGGGCTTCGCTTCGCAACGATTGATGGCCGAAGGTTATGGTTTTGGTGCTGAAGGCGACTGGAAAACAGCGGCTCTTACACGTACAATGTGGGTTATGGCTCAAGGTTTACCAGGTGGATGTTCGTTCCTTGAAGATTACGTATTGAACTTCGATGGAGCAAACAGCTCTATTCTTCAATCGCATATGTTGGAAATCAACCCTGAAATTGCGGACAATAAACCACGCATCGAAGTTCATTTCTTAGGAATTGGTGATGCAGGTGTTTGTGCCCGCTTAATATTCCAGGCACATGAAGGTGATGGCATTGCTGCGACTGTTGTCGATATGGGTAACCGTTTCCGCATGCTTGTAAATGAAGTTGAAGTGATAAAACCGGAAGCATTGCCTAAATTGCCTGTTGCCTGTGCTTTGTGGAAACCAATGCCAAACCTCGAGATAGGTGCAGGTGCCTGGATTACTGCAGGTGGAACGCATCACTCGAGCTTCTCGTTCTCTGTCACTACAGAAATGATGGAAGATTACGCTGAGATTGCTGACATCGAAATATTGATTATCGATAAAGACACCAACATCAGAGCGTTCAAGCAAACCATACGCAATAACGAAATGTATTACCTATTGAATAAAGCTCTTAGGTAATTCACAGTGCATTGCGCGTTTACATCTTCAGTGTTTACCGCTGCTGCAATAGTGTTTACGATAAAGTGGAAGATTTAATATAAAGCAATCTTAGTTCAAAATAACCCAACAAAAATTTATGAATTGGAATTCAAATGAATTTATTTGGCTCGACTGGGTAATTATCGCGGTTGGGATTTTAGCTGTATCGTGGGCTGTATGGCGTTCGGTACAAAAAGACAAACGTTTGCAAAAGGGTGCCAACAGCGAAGACTACCTGTTCGGCAAAGGCGAACCATGGTATATCATTGGTGCGGCTATCTTTGCTGCAAATATTGGTTCTGAACACCTTGTAGGACTTGCCGGCACAGGCGCAAAGGCAGGTGTTGGTATGGCGCACTGGGAGATGCAAGGTTGGATGATACTCATCCTGGGTTGGCTCTTTGTCCCGTTCTACCAATTGATGAATATTAAGTTAGGGAAAATCATTACAATGCCCGATTTCCTTAAGAATCGCTACACACCCGCTACAGGTTCATGGCTGTCTATCATTACACTTATAGCATACGTGCTGACCAAAGTGAGTGTAACAGCGTTTACCGGTGGTATCTTCATGGAGAGCCTTCTTGGCTTACCTTTCTGGTACGGGGCTATTGGCTTGATCGTCTTGACGGGTATCTTTACCATTTTCGGTGGCATGAAGGGTGTAATGACATTGTCGGCCATTCAAACGCCTATACTTATCATTGGTTCATTCCTTGTACTTTTCCTGGGTTTGTCAGCACTTGGAGGTGGCAGTATCGCTGACGGTTGGACTGCGATGATCGACTACTCTAAAACGCTAAATGTAGGTAAAGACGGCGTTGCTTACGGCACAAACCATATGTTCCACTTAGAGACGGGCGACCCGCTGTATGACGATTATCCTGGTTTTTGGGTATTTCTCGGAGCAACAATTATCGGCTTTTGGTACTGGGCTACCGACCAGCACATCGTTCAGCGTGTACTCGGTCAACGAAAGGGCGAGTCGAGCGAAGTAGTGATGATGCGAGCACGCAGAGGTACTATTGCTGCAGGTTATTTTAAATTGTTGCCTGTATTTATGTTCCTGATACCCGGTATGGTAGCTGCCGCATTGGCAGCACGTCCTGAAAGTGGATTCACATTAGACAATCCTGATACTGCCTTTGGTTCAATGGTTAAGTTTGTATTGCCAGCCGGTGTGAAAGGTATTGTTACCATCGGCTTTATATCAGCACTGGTTGCTTCTTTGGCGGCATTCTTCAACTCCTGTGCAACGCTGTATACCGAAGACTTTTATAAGCCAATGTTCAAAGGCAAGACTGAAGCCAAATACGTTTTGGTAGGTCGTCTTGCAACAATTGGTGTAGTGATACTTGGTATTGCCTGGATACCAGTCATGATGAGTCTCGGCAGTCTTTACTCCTATCTGCAAGGCATTCAATCGCTGCTTGCTCCTGCAATGGTGGCAGTATTCGTACTTGGTATATTTTCCAGGAGAATTACGCCCAAGGCAGGTGAAGCAGGTTTAATAGTAGGCTTTCTTCTCGGTATGGTACGCTTGCTGACCAATATCTTTACAAATACAGGCAAAGATGTAATGACAGGGTGGTATTGGGAATCGACCCAGTGGTTCTGGCATACTAACTGGCTTATTTTTGAGATATGGTTACTGGTCTTCATCATGTTGTTTATGGTTCTGGTATCGTTTTTCACTCCGAAGCCAACCGCTCAACAGATTGACTTTATCACTTTTACAGGCGACTACAAGACACTCATCCGGAACAGCTGGAACAAGTGGGATGTAATTGCTTCGTTGGGTGTAGTTGTATTGTGCGTGTCATTCTACATGTATTTCTGGTAAAATTTTAAATTTAATAAGCACGTTCTTCATTTGATTATTTATTTGGTGAAGTCGTGCTTATTTCAAATTCTAATTAAATCATGCTTAACGAGTTAAAAAAGCAGGTTTTTGAAGCTAATATCGATCTTGTAAAACATGGCCTGGTTATTTTCACCTGGGGCAATGTTTCGGGGATCGATCGTGCCAAAGGCATATTTGCCATAAAACCAAGTGGTTTGCCTTACGAGACCATGACATGGGAAGATATGGTACTGGTCGATATGGACGGCAAGGTTGTGGATTCGAAGTGCAAGCCATCGTCAGATACACCAACCCATCTGGTGCTGTATCGTGAATTTGAAAACATTGGTGGCGTGGTGCATACGCATTCAGAGTGGGCAACAACCTGGGCTCAGATGGGTTTGCCGATACCGGCATTGGGGACAACCCATGCTGATTATTTTTATGGCGAAATTCCTTGCACCCGATCACTGACTGAATTGGAAGTAAAGAATAAATACGAGCTCGAAACCGGAAATGTTATTGTTGAAACCTTTCAGAAACTAAACATCGATCCGCTTGCAGTTCCTGCTGTTCTGATTTCGGGGCATGGTCCGTTCTCCTGGGGTAAAGATGCCCAAGATGCTGTTCATAATGCGGTTGTTCTCGAGCAAGTTGCTAAAATGGCACACCATGCACTTGTCGTAAATAAGGTTTCGGGTATCGATCAGTTTTTGCTCGATAAACACTACTTGCGAAAACATGGACCAAACGCTTATTACGGTCAAAAATAGATTAACCAATTAAATTTTAATTACTTAAAAGATGACTACAAAAAAATTTGTGATTGGAATTGATTACGGTACTGACTCGGCCAGAGCTGTCATCGTAAATGCATTAAATGGTGATGAAGTTACATCATCTGTAAAAACTTACCCACGATGGGCAACCGGAAAATTCTGTGATCCGGCAAAAGATCAGTATCGTCAGCATCCGCTCGATTATATCGAAGCAATGGAATATACTGTGAAGGATGCATTGGCGAGAGCTGGTTCCGATGTCGCAGCAAATATTGCAGGTATCTCCTTTGATACAACAGGAAGTACTCCTATTCTGGTCAACGAAAACGGAATTCCGCTTGCCTTAACCGCCGAATTTGCTGAAAATCCCAATGCAATGTTTGTGCTATGGAAAGATCATACAGCCGTTAAGGAAGCGGCTGAGATTAACAAACTGTGCAAAAGCTGGAAAACAGATTATGCCCAATATGAAGGCGGTATCTATTCCTCAGAATGGGTCTGGGCGAAAATGCTGCACGTTCTTCGTACGGACGAAAAGGTTCGTAAAGCAGCCTATTCATGGATTGAACATTGCGACTGGATGCCGGCACTAATAACCGGAGTGGTTAAACCAAAAGAAGTTTTACGAAGCCGGTGTGCAGCTGGTCATAAATCGATGTGGTTCGAAGGTTGGGATGGTTTGCCATCTGAAGAGTTTCTTACAGTACTCGATCCTTGTTTGTGTGGCTATCGGGCGAAATTATACGACCAAACCTATACCAGTGATGTGAAAATTGGAAATTTAACTGCAGAATGGGCCGAAAGACTTGGTCTTTCTACCGAAGTAGCGGTTGGAGTTGGTGGTTTTGATTGCCACTTTGGGGCAGTCGGCGGTGAAGTTACTCCAAACGTACTGGCCAGGGCAATTGGAACATCAACATGTGATATCATGATTGCCTCCTACGATCAAATTGGTGACAAATTGATTGCCGGGATTTGCGGACAAGTTGATGGATCGGTCATTCCGGGTTACATTGGTCTTGAAGCCGGACAGTCGGCTTTCGGTGATGTTTATGCATGGTTTAAAAAGGTTGTGGCATGGCCATTAGAAAATATTCTTGCCAAATCAACAATTATCGATGCTGAAACTCGTGACAAACTAATCGCGGAAACGCTGGATCAGATTATTCCTGAATTGTCGGCAGAAGCAATGTTAGTTCCAATTGAAGAATCGACAATTATAGCGGTCGACTGGATGAATGGAAGAAGGACACCGGATGCAACACAGGAGGTTACAGGGTCCATAATCGGCTTAAAATTAGGATCAACAACTCCAAAAATATTCCGTGCACTTGTTGAAGCAACAGCGTTCGGATCGAAAGCCATTGTCGACAGGTTTACTCGCGAAGGGGTTGAGATTAAGGAAATCATTGGATTAGGCGGCGTGGCAAAAAAATCACCATTTGTAATGCAGACGCTTGCTGATGTTTTGAATATGCCAATAAAAATTGCCAGAACCGAACAGACTTGCGCCTTTGGTGCGGCAATGTTTGCTTCTGTCGTTGCAGGAATCTATCCTAAAGTCGAAGATGCTCAGAAAGCGATGGGAAAAGGTTTCGAGAAAGAATATTTTCCCAATCCGGGAAATGTGGTAAAGTATGCTGAGATCTACCATAAATACTTGAAGATCGGAGCTTTTACCGAAAAAGAACTTTAGATTCTATTGGGCCGGAAGCATTCCAGGTAAACTTGAAATTTGTAATGAGAATGACTATAATATGTTGAATTATAATCATTCTCATTTTTTTTGTTTTGAGAAACCTTTTGTCCCTTATTTCGACTACTTTAGCCAAACGAAAAAAAGAAAGATCTTGATTTGTATTTCTTTTTTGATCGGTTGGATACCAGTACTAATTAGGTTTAAAACATTAGATGCTTTAAACTGTTAAATTACATTATTGGATTAATATGGTTATTCCTGAAAATATTAATATTTTAATAGTTGATGATAATGCGTTGGTTCTTAAAGCCTACGAAAATGTATTGTCTAAACGGGGATATCATGTTTTGACTGCTGAAAACGGCAATAATGCTCTTCAAATTATTAATAAGGAAAAAATTTCGCTAATTCTTCTTGATGTAATGTTGCCTGATCTTTCGGGGTTGGAAATTCTGAGATTAATTAAATCCAATCCGAAAACGGAGCATATTTTCGTTGTTCTTATTTCGTCTATGGCAACCTCATCGGGAAACCAGATTGAGGGAATGGAATTAGGTGCTGACGGATACCTGGTAAAACCAATGCCAGTTTGGGAATTGGTGGTGAGGATAAATGGTTTCTTAAAACATATGCTCGCCATCGATCTTTTAAAGAAGAGTGAGGAGCGCTATCGTAGGATATCTGAAAAGGTTAAAGAAGAATTGAATGAATCAAATTCTTATTTGAAGGCAATTCTTGAGAACAACAGCAACATCTTCGTGGCCATGGACAAAGATTGTAAGGTCCAGTTTGCAAGTAAACCTGCCATCGAGATGTCCAGAATTATTTATGGAACCGAACTTGAACTAGGGAAATCTCTAATGGATATTCTTAGCGATGATCAGCTTGTCCTATTTAAGGAAGACATTATATTAGCTTTAAATGGAAGTCCGGTATATATCGAAAGACCATATATTAAAAAGAATCATGTGAAAACCTGGTTTGGAATTCAATATTCGCCTTCTATCGACAATTTAGGTAACGTAATTGGTCTGTTTATAATTATTTCAGATATTTCTCAGCGCAAAGAAGCTGAAACATTAATTTTGAATTATCAGACTGAACTTGAGCAAACTGTTAAAAAAAGAACTTCCGAGCTCGTCAGCTTAAATGAGGGATTGATACAGGAAATCAATGAACGTAAACGGGCAGAACAAGAATTACTAAAACTCTCGAGCGTAGTAGAACAGGCAGCCGACCATGTACTGATTACGGATAAATACGGAATTATTGAATATGTTAATCCTGCATTTGAGGTTGCTACCGGATATTCGAGAAACGAAGTAGTCGGTTTAACTCCGAATTTTCTTAAATCGGAAAAGAGTGATCCTGAATTATCTAAAGAGCTTTGGAATACCGTCTTGCAAGGCAGGACTTACAGGGGAGTAACGATCAATAGGAAAAAGGATGGTTCACTTTACTACGAATCAATGACCGTAACACCGCTTTTTGATTCAAACAATAATATTGTCCATTTAGTATCTGTAGCAAGTGACATTACCGAGCGACATCAATCTGAAAAAGATAAGATTGCACGAGAGGCAGCCGACCAGGCAAATAAGGCCAAAAGCATGTTCCTTGCAAATATGAGTCACGAAATCAGAACTCCAATGAACGCCATTATCGGATTCTCTGATTTGCTTTATTCAAGTTTAAAAGACGAGAAGCAACGTTCGCAGATTGATGCGATTCGCAGCAGTGGTAAAAACCTTTTGCGAATTATCAACGACATCCTTGATCTGTCGAAGATAGAAGCCGGAAAAATGGTTATTCAAAATGAGCCTATTAACATTCATAGTATTATAAAAGAAGTCGAAACAATTTTCACACATATTACAAAGGAAAAGGGAATCAGGTTTGTTATTGATGAAGTAGAAGAAATACCTTCGGCACTGATGCTTGACGAAACCCGGATTCGGCAGATTCTTTTCAATCTTATCGGCAACGCCTTCAAATTTACGGAATCTGGTGAAGTGACTCTTTCTGTGATGGAAAAGATTAAAGAGAAAGACAAAATTGATTTGATAATCTCGGTTAAAGATACGGGAATTGGAATTCCGATCGATCAGCAGAACCTTATATTTGAAGCTTTTAATCAGCAGGAAGGACAACGAACAGTTCAATATGGCGGAACCGGACTGGGACTTACGATTACCAAACGCCTTGTTGAGATGATGGGTGGTGATATAAAGTTAAGCAGTGAGCCTGGCAAAGGAAGTGTATTTACGATTATACTTCCGGATATCATTGTAAAAGAGGATGAAAAGGAAGTTACCGAAATTAACTTGTCAGGTCCGTCAACACTATTTTTTGATAAAGGATCTGTACTGATAGCCGATGATAATCCTGAGAACAGGAAGTATTTAGTCGATCTGCTGAGTCATTTCCCATTGGAATTATACGAAGCGGAAAATGGAATTGAAGCGATAGAAAAAGCGGTGAAATATCTTCCGCAGGTAATATTGATGGATTTTAAAATGCCCTTGATGAGTGGTGGTGAAGCTATCGAAATACTTAAAAAGCAGGAAACCACCAAAGCAATCCCCATTATTGCTTTATCTGCTTCATCGCGCGAAGTTATTGAGGAACAAAGTGGGGCAGCTTTTGACGATTTTATATTAAAACCAATCAGTGCATCAGAATTACTGGAACACCTAAAAAAGTATCTTAAGTTTCATGTACTTGCTGAATCTGTTCCTACTGAACCTGAAATCGATTCGGATCACATTTCCAATCTGGCCAATACAAATAAAGATCAGCTGCCGGAACTTATTGAAATTCTCGAAAACGAATATGTCCCGATTTTTACAAATGTTGCAAAGAAACAAGTGATCGGACAAATAAAAACTCTTGGAGAGCAGCTTATTGCACTGGGAATCGATTGTTCAAATACGATCGTTACCGAGTTTGGCAGAGAGCTTTCTACCTATGCCAACAATTTTGAAATTAGTAAGATGATGAAAAAATTGATGACATTTCCTGAATTAATAAACAGATTAAAAAAGCTAATGGAGGAATAACTTATGAATGAGGTTCTAAAAGATTTTAAAGTTTTGGCAGTTGATGATAACCCGAAAAATATTCAGGTTATCGGAAGTATTCTGATGGAGGCAAATTATGAGGTTGGTTTTGCGATGGATGGTAAACAAGCGCTCGAACTGCTTTCAGAATCAAAAGACTATGATTTGGTTTTGCTCGATGTAAATATGCCGGTCATGAATGGGTTCGAGACTTGCAAAGCAATGCGTCACAGCGAATTTCTTCGTGAGATCCCCGTTATCTTTTTGACAGCACTGAATGAACCCGAGAATATTCTTACCGGATTTGATGTGGGCGGGCAAGACTATGTCTCTAAGCCTTTCAATTCCAAAGAACTACTTTCAAGGGTAAAAACCCATCTTGATTTAAAGCGGAGCAAAGATCAGTTGAAAATGGTCAATCAATGGCTTGAGATCAAAGTAAAAGAACGGACCCAGGAGTTACAAAAAGCAAACGCAGATCTTGAAATTGCCAATAACGAATTAATATACCTTGACAAGGCAAAAGGTGACTTTCTTGAAAAATTAAGTCACGAAATTCGTGCGCCGTTAGCTGGAATTATAGGCTTTATCACGGTACTTCAAAATGAAATAAATCCGACAGAGTTGATGGATTTACTTAAATACCTTGACGTTTCTGCTGCCCGGCTCGAAAGATTCACAACGATAAGTATGCTAATCACCGAATTAAGGACCAAAACGACTTCAATTAAAAGGGAAGAAGTGAAGGTTGACGATCTGATTGAATTTATCAGGCAGCGGCAATCGGAACAGATAGAGCTCAGAAACATGTCCGTTGCTGTTGAGGGGGCAATCGATACTATAACTATCAATGGTGAACGAAATCTTTTGGAGATTTGTTTCGAAAGTTTACTCGATAATGCGCTGAAATATTCTCCCAACGGAAGTAAATTGACGATCAGCATAAAATCGATCGAAGGACAGGTTATTTGTTCTTTTATTGATCAGGGACGTAAATTTAACAAGGAAACCTTGGCTAAAATATATGATTTTCTTTCGTTAAAAGATAAGCAATTTGAAGATAATGAGGCACTTGATATTGCTTTGGTGAATTTGATTATGGATGCTCATCTTGGCAAAATGGAAGTGACAAACAATGACAAAGCCGGTGCGACCATTTGTTTGATTTTTCCCGACTTTAGTGGCGTTAACAATAATTAACTTAAAATGCTTTGCCATTAATTTAAAATTATCCATAGTGCCAATGATGCGGTGATTACCAATTTAATACAAACATTTTACACATCGAATATTTTGATCAGAAAGTTATTATGTTTCATCTTTAAGGACAGTTTATCCAATGAATCAGAATAGTTAGAGGATACAAAGCCGAAGATTCCGGGGAGCTATTTTTTTTAACAAAAAATTATTTTATATTTGGCCATGGCCAGATTGTGTATTTCCGATGCAAATAAATACAGAGGGAACAGCATAATTTATTATTAATAGCTCCGTTAAAAGCAAATTATTTTGGCTTTTTAGGGAGTTTTAACAAATAGAAGAGAAACAAAATCGGCAAATTTTCGTTACTCTGAGCAATGAACAACGTTTATTAAAATTTTAAAATATGGGAAGACCACCAACAAGAGCGAAAGAATATAGAGATGGTTTTTATATTGAAGTTCGCAATAAAGGATCCTTAACAGGAATAAAGATTATTCGAAAGAGCAAAGAGGAGATGATGCTGGCTATCAGTGAATATGGCAAATCGAAAGAAGTTGTCGTATTGGGTGAATCAAAAGGGGGCAAATGGACCAATAAGCCAGAGGTTTACCAGAAAGTAGACAGCGTTGAGCGTGATTAGCTTTAGATACTGATTTAATTGTTACATTGGCACAGTTTTTTAAAGCCACTCAATGAAGACTTCGCAATTATTCAGTACGAAACCTTTTCATCAATTGATACATCATGCCAATGAAGATAATGGCATGAAAAGAGCGCTCAGCGCTACAAACCTTACCACTCTTGGTATTGGTGCAGTTATTGGAGCCGGTATCTTTGTTTTAACCGGACAAGCTGCTGCACAATATGCCGGACCGGGAATCGTGATATCATTTCTGATTTCCGGTCTGGCATGTTTGTTTGCAGGATTGTGTTATGCCGAATTTGCTTCGATGATCCCCATTTCAGGAAGCGCTTACACTTATGCATATGCCACCCTCGGCGAATTTATTGCATGGATCATCGGATGGGATCTCATTCTCGAATATTTATTTGCTGCTTCCACGGTTTCGGTAGGTTGGTCGGGATATGTCGTTAGTTTTCTGAAAGATTTTGGCATTTTTATTCCTCCCCAGTTTACGGCCGCATGGAGTACTGTTTTGGTTGATATTCCAAACCTTGGATGGAAACCACTTACAAGTCAAATTACCGACAGTTTAGTCGCTTCCGGAATTGTCGTTAGTAGTCTTCCCCATATTACAGCCGTATTAAATCTTCCTGCAATGTTTATTATTGCAGCAATTACTGTCTTGCTTATTATCGGAATTAAAGAATCTGCCAGCTTTAATAATATCATGGTTATGATTAAAGTATTCGTGATTCTACTTTTTATCGGTATAGGCTTTTTCTTTGTCAATAAGGCAAACTGGCATCCGTTTATTCCGGAGAATACAGGGGTTTGGGGTCATTTCGGATGGAGTGGAATACTTCGGGGTTCTGCAGTCATCTTTTTCGCTTATATCGGGTTCGATGCTGTCTCGACCGCAGCCCAGGAAGCGAAGAATCCGCAGCGCGACATGCCGATTGGTATTCTGGGATCACTGGGTATCTCTACCGTTTTATACATCCTGGTCGCGATTGTGTTAACAGGAATTGTAAGCTATACTTTTCTGAATGTTGCCGATCCGATTGCCGTTGGAGTTGACGCGATGGGGAAGGGGCTTTTCTGGTTACGACCCATCATTAAAATTGCAGCAATTGCAGGTTTAAGCTCCGTCGTACTTGTGATGATGCTTGGTCAGCCACGAATTTTTTATGCAATGTCCAAAGACGGATTACTGCCACCACGCTTTGCAAAAATACATCCCCGTTTTAAAACACCTTATTTCAGCACTATTATTACCGGAGTTGTTGCATGTATTCTTGCCGGGATCTTACCAATTAATATTCTGGGTGAATTGGTTTCAATCGGGACATTGCTCGCCTTTGCAATTGTTTGTATTGGCATCCTCTTTTTAAGATACAAGAGCCCTGAACTTAAACGTCCTTTCAGAACACCCTGGGTTCCGCTTATTCCTATACTTGGAGCATCTATCTGCCTGCTTCAAATGTATTCCTTACCTTTCGACACATGGCTTCGTTTAATCGTCTGGATGGCGATTGGCATGGTCATCTATTTTACTTATAGTATTCGACACAGTGTTTTAAGAAATGAAACCCAGCAGGACAAAACGAAGCGCTAGTTCTGAAATATTTTAGGCTCCGGCTTGCTTCCTGGACGGTTACTTTTGCTACAAAGATTAAGCTTCTACGCAGCTATAAAAAAATAAATTCCGTTATACCTAAAATCCATCTGCTGATGAACCCTTCTACTTTAATCAACTCAAATCGCTGGAACCGGTTTCGGTATACGCTTTATGCACCCGGTTATGATATTGCAGGCCGGATATTTTCGAAATCACGAAATAGATCAATCAACGAACTTGGAATTAACCCGGACGACGAAGTATTGATTGTTGGGGCAGGTACTGGTCTCGATCTTGAATTTATCACGCAGGATTGCCACATCATTGCGACCGATATTACACCGGCAATGATAACGCAAACCATCAAAAAGAACACAATTTTAAAACTTAATCTGACAGCAGTTGTAATGGATGGGCAGCACCTGAACTTTGCCGACAATTCCGTTGACAAAATAATACTCCACCTGATACTGGCCGTTATTCCTGATCCTGTACTTTGTTTAAAAGAGTGTGAAAGGGTGCTGAAACCAGGGGGAAGGATCACCATCTTTGATAAGTTTGTTCCCAAAGGGCGCCCGCTTTCGTTTTGGAGGAAATTTTTCAATCCCCTCACCAATTTATTATTCAGTAATATAAACCGCCGGTTCGAAAGCATCGTCTGCGCAACCAGTTTAATAACGGAATCGGATGTCGCAGCCGATTTTAATGGCAATTTCAGATTAATCAGGTTAGTAAAATAATGTACCGACGTCTCTACCCATCATCACATGCGTGGAAAGTAATTCCAAAGAACTGACCACCTTTTTCCCACGTATTCTGACCAGGATTATTTTTATCCTTTGTTTTTTATTGGCAGGCCATTACAATCACCTTATTGTTGTTTTATTGCCTGTTGGCAGTCGATCCGTGGTGGAACTGACTGATTCTTTGTGTGCATTTTCATATTCGTGAACAATAATCCGTTAATGTGGTTTAATAGAAATCCATTTGATGTCTCGGAAAAATTTCCGACAGTCCAAATGAACTACTTTGGTATTTCGGAAAAATTTCGAAGGATATTTCACGGAAATAGTGGGTTTATAATTGGAATCATATAGCCAGATTACAAACGGGATTGATGTTAACTTATTCTATTTTAGCATATGAGAACGGAAAGAGTTTTAACTTTTAAAAGAATAAAATTCCAGCATAGAATAACCATTCTATATTTTATTGTCGGCTTGCTATGGATCTATTTATCCGACACTATTTTTAGTAGTATTATCGGAGATAGGGAAGTATTGCTTGGAATTCAGATATTAAAAGGCTTTCTGTACGTTTTAATTACTTCACTTCTGTTGTTTTTTTTAATAAATAACCATTTGAAGATGCTGCAAATAGCAAAAGAAAAAGCCGAGGAAAGTGATCGCTTAAAATCAGCCTTCTTAGCCAACATGAGTCACGAAATCCGCACGCCAATGAATGGTATTCTGGGTTTTGCCGAACTGCTCAAAGAACCAAAACTAAATGACAAAGAGCAGTTGGAGTACATCGGTATCATCGAAAAAAGCGGTAACCGATTGCTTAATATTATCAATGATATTATTGATATATCGAAAATAGAAGCGGGACAAGTGGAGGTTAATATTGTCGAATCAAATATCAATGATCAAATCGAATACATTGATATGTTTTTTCAACCTGAATTCGAAAGAAAAGGTTTGAAACACTCATTCAAAAATGGCTTATCAGCGAATGAGTCCATCATTAAAACAGACCGCGAGAAAATCTATGCTATTCTGTCAAACCTTGTTAAAAATGCAATTAAATATACGAATACCGGCTCAATAGAATTTGGATATGACATTGTAAGGACACAGCCTGGTGCAGCTGCTCAAGATCAGTTATTTCTACAGTTTTACATTAAAGACACAGGGATCGGGATTCCAAAAGACAGACAGAAGGCTGTTTTTGAACGATTTATTCAGGCGGATATTTCCGATAAGATGGCATTGCAGGGAGCCGGCCTGGGATTGTCGATTTCGAAAGCTTATGTGGAAATGCTGGGAGGGAAAATGTGGGTTGAAAGTGAGCCTGGAAGCGGGACAATATTTTATTTTACGATTCCATATAATTCTGAAAATAAACCTGACCGTTGATATTGCAAAAGCCAAAAATCTTTCTGTCCCCGCTCATGGATTTAAAGATTCGCTTAACCTTCAACTCGGTAGCACATTGATTTATTGTTATTACTTTTGGACGTTGCAAGACGACACACTCAAATTACTACAATGCAAACAATTTTAGGTGCTGGTGGATCAATAAGTATTGAACTGGCCAAATCGTTGAAATATTTCACAGATGATATCAGGTTGGTTGGTCGTAATCCAAAGAAAGTAAACGAGACAGACCAATTGTTTCCTGCTGATTTAACGGCCCCGGAACAGGTGTTTAAAGCTGTTGCAGGTTCCGAAATCGTTTACCTCACCGTTGGACTCGAATATAGTGCAAAGGTGTGGCAGAAACAATGGCCCCCGCTCATGCAAAATGTAATTGATGCATGTATTGCGAATAATGCGAAGCTGGTCTTCTTCGACAATGTTTATTCAATCGGCGGCGATTTTGTAAAGCACATTACCGAAGAAACGCCCATCTATCCGACAAGCAAAAAAGGTGAAGTCAGGGCACAGGTTGACCTTTTGCTGCTCGATAAGATGAAAGCAGGAAAGATCAAAGCCATTATTGCACGCGCACCCGATTTCTATGGTGTAGATATTGACAAAAGTATTTTGATGTCTTTAATTTACAAAAATCTTGCTGCAGGGAAAAAAGCGCAATGGATGTTTAATGCGAAGGTTAAACACTCTTATATTTATACGCGTGATGCCGGAGCTGCTACTGCTTTACTTGGGAATACGCCCGATGCCTATAATCAAATATGGAATCTTCCAACCGATCGCAGATCGATGAATGCAGAACAATGGATCGACCTTTTTTCGAAAGAGATGGGAAAGCGTAATGAATACAAATTGATTTCGGGATGGATGGTGCGATTGTTGGGTGTTTTCATCCCTTTTTTGAAAGAGCTCTTTGAAATGCGCTACCAGTTCGACCGCGATTATTTTTTCGATAGTATCAAGTTCGAAAAGTATTTTAAATACCAGCCAACCAAATATCAGGATGGTGTTAAAGAGATTGTTCAGAAACTCGCTACAAAGAAATGAAAGCTTTAAATGACGATTTTACTTCAAAATAAATTGATTATTAGGCTATTGATCATATCAGGTCTCTTCTTTCTCTCTTATAGCTTTTTCGAATCGCGGTGGATAAAAATCACCGAAATCGAAATCAAATCAGTTGACGTGCCTGATTCGTTTGACGGATCAAAAATTGTTTTTATATCTGATATTCACCGGGGACCATTCCTTTCTGCTCAGCGGCTATCTGGCATTGTCGATCGGATTAATGCGATCGAACCCGAAGTGATTATTTTAGGTGGCGATTATGTCCATTATAATATCAAATATGTTGAACCGGCTTTTATCGGATTCAGTAAACTTCGTGCCGATCTGGGCGTTTACGCCGTTTTAGGAAATCATGATCATTATGCAGATGCCGGTTTTACCAGGAAGATGATGACGAAATATGGGATTAATAACATTGATAACCAATCTTCGTGGGTAAGGAAGGGCAATGATAGTATCAAAATCGGGGGAGTTGGAGATATGTGGGAGGACATACAACAACCTGAAAACACGTTTAAAGGATTAAAGGAATCGAACTTTGCCATTTTGGTTACCCACAATCCCGATTATATCGAAAGGATGAATACTGATCTGATTGATTTAACCCTTTCTGGTCATACGCATGGCGGACAGATCACCTTTTTTGGTTTGTGGGCTCCCATTTTACCTTCCCTATATGGACAGAAGTATCGGTATGGCTTAGTTGACTGGGGAAAGATGAAATCTTATATCTCATCCGGCGTTGGAGCTGTTGACCTTCCTTTCCGATTTTTCTGCAGACCCGAAATAGTTGTTATCAGGCTTAAGAAGACAAAATTGTAATTAGCCAAATTCCATTCATCCTCAAAATCGGGGTATTCGCCGATATATTCTGACAATTGGTCAGTATTTATTTTTTTAATTTGAAGGGATAAACCAGCTTTGTTGTGTAAATTGATAATACGATCAGCCATGAACTGTTTTAAAACCTGAAATTCCAGGTAACTGAAGGAATGACAGAGAAAAGATAAAGTTTTACAGCTTCAGTTTGAGATGAATTACCTTCTTTTGTCTGGAATGAAATTGAGTAAGCATTTTTTCGGCCATAAGCATTGAAAACGCCGAAGCTAAGTTCCGATCTGAATTTTGGTGTTTCCTTTAACAATAAACTTGCTCCAAGATCTAAACGGTGATAAGCCGGCATCCGATATCCATTTCGACTTGTGTAATAGTTCACAATATTATCATCGATTTCATATTTTCCGCTCGGAAAAGTAATCGCGTTTCCGGTATAATAGACCCATGTTGCTGATAAGGAAAGCTTTTTGCCCGCTTTTAAGTTTGTTACTATTGAGATATCGTGTGTGCGATCCTGCCGCGCCGGATACCATGATCCATCATTAATCTCATCAAATCGTTTTTCTGTCCGTGATAAAGTGTAAGAGATCCATCCCGTAAAAATACCATCGTCTTTTTTGCATAGAAACTCAAGTCCGTACGAACGTCCTTTCCCGAAAAGAAGTTCTGCTTCAGCATTTTCATTTAGAAATACGTCAGCGTTATTCCTGTAATCGATCTGGTTCTCCATGTCCTTATAATATCCTTCAACCGAAAAATTAATTCCGTTCGACTTAAACTGCCTGAAATATCCTGCCGATATTTGTGATATAAACTGCGGTTTGATGTTGTTCGAGCTCGGCAGCCAATAATCGACAGGAGTGCCAACCGAAGAATTCGACAACAAATGAATGTATTGGCTCATACGGTTGTATCCGGCTTTAATCGAAGATTGGTCAGATATGAGCCAGGTTAAGTTAAATCTTGGTTCAAACCCGAAATAGTTACGGTAAAACTTTCCCGAATCAAATGTTTCAGTTTTAGCGATGCTACCTGACGTGTTATAAGTATTCTCGGTGCCCGGAGCAATTCTCGAGAATGTTGACATTCGAATCCCATAACCAACATTAAGTTTTTCAGATATTTGATGTTCCAAAAATGCATAAATAGCATTCTCCCAGCCATCCTTTTCAGAGATTTTAAAACTTTGAATGTTTTTGGAACTCGACATTACTTCGCCGGGTTTGAAATGATGAAGCACCGAATTAAACCCGAAAAGGAAACTAAGATGATTAAACAGCGATAACGCGTAATCCTGTTTGAGAGACAGATCATTAATTCCTGCCTCCAATGAAAATTTTCCATCAATATCTCCTTCCGTTTTGTAGTTGTAATCGTTGATAACCATTGTTGTATTCGCAAAAAGTGATGGCGAAAACTGATGATTCCAACGAAGTGAGCCCGCTTTATTTCCCCAGCTAAATCCAAAATCCTTCGCTTGCAATACATCACGACCAAAATATCCCGAAAGAAATACCCGGTTATTCTTATTAATGATCAGATTCGTCTTTAAATTTAAATCATAGAAATACAACTTGTTATCCTTTATTTTCTCATCGTTTGACAAAGGAAGAAAAAGATCGGCATAGGTTCTTCGGCCCGAAATCATAAATGAAGATTTATCCTGCGAAATCGGACCTTCTGCCATCAATCGCGAAGATATCAGGCCAATTCCTCCTGATACATGGTAATCCTTCAGATTTCCCTCTTTCATCCTGATATCCATCACCGATGAGGCACGGCCACCGTATCGCGCCGGAACGCCACCTTTGTACAACTTAACATCACGAATAACATCGGAGTTGAAGACTGAAAAGAATCCAAGGAGATGCGAGGGATTAAATACCGGAGCATCATCCAGTAAGATAAGATTCTGATCGGGATTGCCTCCACGGACATAAAATCCTGAATTCCCTTCACCAACAGGCGAAACGCCTGGCATCAACTGAATCGATTTCAGGATGTCCTGTTCTCCAAAAAGTACCGGGATGGTACTTAACTCTTTGACATCGAGGCGTACGGTTCCAATTTCATTTTGCCTGATCAGATTTTCTTTAGGATGTCCGATAATGGTAATCTCTTTGATATTGGTTTCCTGGGGTGAAAGTGAAATGTTTTCATGCAGGTTTTTATCAAAAGGTATCTCCTTTTTAATTGTTTGATATCCGACATATGAGAAAACAACATTGTATTTTCCTTCAGGCAAGGTAATTGAGAAAAAACCATATTCGTTTGTAGATACACCTGTTTTCAGTGTTTCAGGATAGATGGTGGCATAAATGAGCGCTTCGCCTGAAGTCGCATCGTGGAGATAACCACTCAATGTAAATCGTTGCTGAGCCAGGGATATTAAAGGGAAAAACATGTATAGCAGGAAAACAACGCAAAAATGCGCTTTTAACAATGAAGGGATTCTGGCCGTTTTACTTGTAAAAATAGGCATTAATCGAAATTAGATCGTTCGTTTCCGCTAGTCAAACAGATATTCAGCAAATTTAGTTTTTTTATTAAATTTGGTGTCAAATTATACTTAAGATAATGGATTTCAAAGCAACTAAATTAGTTTACGATGCGCAACTTCAGGGAAAAAATAAAGCGGTTATCTTTTTGGGTCATGCCATTTCTGAAGCATACGGCATGAACTATTGCGCACGCTGGCTTAAAGGATTCCTGCCGAAAGATATGACTGTGCGGTTTATTGAAAACAAATCAAGCTTTATTACCTATTGAACTGTTCGATAGTCATATCAATTGCCATAGCTTTAAGCCTTGGCAATTGATATGCTTTCTTAACTTTCTATTTCCTTGGATCAAATGATTGTGGCAGCCAAACCCTGAACCACGAATGTTCGTCGAGGGTATTCCCCGCAGAAGCATAATCGCAAAATGTAATTTCAACCGGTTTACTGGCACCTTCCTGGTGTGATTCAATTATAAAAGAACTCTTGTATTTCATCCAGATGCCGTCCTGATTTGTTCCTGCTGGTTCAAGGTTGACAAACCCGTCTTTATCAAGTACTGGCTGAATCGTTTCGTCAACATGAGGTGCTCCAAGCCTTGCATCGCGTGTAAGCACGATGGGACCACGAATTATTGCAATATTCTCTGGTAATTCGCCCATGTGAACGATTCGTCCCCGCATATCAACCATAAGATTGATCACATCTCCTGATTTCCAAACGCGGGAAATCTCTGCAAACTTTCCGGGAACAACATTTTCAACCGGCTGACCATTAATTGTCAGAGCTGATTGCTGGCTCCAAAGCGGAATGCGGATCCGAACTTTTAACTGTTCTTCTTTTGGTACAACCATCTTTATAGAGATACTTCCTGAAACCGGATAATCTGTTTGCTGAATAACTTCCAGTGGTTTGCCGGCAGGAGTTAACAAATGGTAACTTCCATCAACAAAGAAATTGACACTGATTCCGTCCTTTTCATTCATCACGGCTGTAAGTGGAAGTGTAAACAGACCACGTGGGCCGCTTGCAACACAACAATTAAGACCCATACCACATTGTTCGCTTCCTTGCAGTCGTTGACCGGCTAAAGGAGAATATTTCGCCCAGTCAGATCCGTCAGTATACATTGATCCTAATAACGCATTGTAATAGGTCTGCTCAATTGCATCGGCATATTTTACCTCTCCTGTAAGCCGTAACAGTTGCTGACTCAATTTAATCCATGTAGCGGTTACACATGTTTCCTGATAATGATCAATATGCATGGTTTGAAGATGTTTTCCTCCAAACCAACACTCAACGCCTGAACCTGATCCGGAAATGTTGATTTCGGTGTCGGATATATTTTGCCAGGTTTTCTCAACAGCATCCCGGTATTCTGTTTTGCCTGTCAACCTGTAAAGTTCAAGTAATCCTTCGTAGCACGACATCATTTCGTACGCTTTCTGTCCCTGTTCAGCACCAAACCAGTTTTCAGGTTTTGGAAATCGTTTGGCAACATCGACGCCAGATTTGGAGATCAGTTGTGGTCCATCAGGAGTTTCCCATTCCCTGACAATCTCATTGGCAAAGTCGAGGTAACGCTGGTCACCAGTTCTGGAATAAAGCTGACAAATCGGTTCAAGTACTGAACTTGCGGCCATTCCGTGGTGATTTCCTTTCTTCACAATCAATGCATTCTTATCCGACAATTCTTTAATCAGATGATCAGCCAGTTTCCGCGCTGCCAGCAATGTATTTTTATCTTTTGTAAGATCGTAATACGCCAGCAATCCTAACATGCAATATTTTCTGCCCCAGATATCCCATTGCTCAAGCTGTTTATTCGCTGCATAATTTCCAATATAACCATCGGGTGTTTGTGTTGAAAGAAGACCTGAAATGGCCTGATCGAGCTTGGCTTTTAATTGAGGTTCGGGACGGTAACGATAGGCCGATACGGCTGAAGTAAACCATTTCCCCCAAAATTCACTCTGCCAGCAACGATCTTCTGTCCGGTTTCGAAATGGCTCAACCAGCCGGTTAACATCCTGCGCAAGAATTCTGTTCTGATACGAAGCATCCAGTCTTACACCAACAAATCCTCCAAGGGTAGCCGATTGAGCGGGAAACAGGGTGTCGTTTTTCGCGGGTTTAATGGTCTTTTGCCCCAATAAAGTAATAGAAAGTGTCAACTGCAGAAAGCAGATTAAAAAAAGGCTAATTTGTTTCATAAGTTTTTTAGTAACTTTAATTCTTCCTCTTCTACTTTACTTCTTCAACTCAATTCTCACAACTGCATCATATTTTGCCGGTTTATCGGTTGTACTGCTTGCTGTAATGAAAAGATTACCGGTCTCCGTATTTCCCCACCATGTTTTCTGATAAGGCAGTTCCGCACCCGACTTTAAAAGCGTTACATTTTTCACATTCTCTCCGCTGATACCTTTGGCATTCAGCTGTCCAAGATTTGGGTACATCCAATGCGCATAAATCGTATTCCCTTTCTGCGTATAACGTCCCCAATCGGGTTTGGCCAGACTGGAAGATCCAGATCCGTAAATGCTTTCGCCATTTTTGTCCAGCCATTTACCAACTTCAGTAAGGATTTCGACACATTCTGCAGGAATATTTCCGCGCGCATCGGGTCCGACATTCAGTAACAGATTGCCGTTTTTACTCACGCAGTTAACCAGACTATGAACAATCAGTTCAGGCGATTTCCAGTTGTGGTCGAATTCATTGTAACCCCAAACTCCGTTAAGGGTCAGACAGGTTTCCCATGGAATCGGGTTGTTGTATTTATCAACAAGCGGTAAATCCGGAATGCCCTGCTCTGGTGTTTCAAAATCGCCTAAAGTACTTACCATCCTTTGTTTGGAAGACGACCCTTCGTGTGTTGAAAGCCGGTTGTCCATGATTATATCGGGTTGGTATTTGCGAACCATTGCGACGAGTTCTTTTGCCTTCCACTTCTCTCCGCTATATTCGTCAAACGAATAGTCGAACCACATGATGTCGAGCTTTCCGTAGTTTTTCACGAGCTCCTCAACCTGACCGTGCATATATTTGAGGTAGTTATCCCAGTTGAAAGTCCGTTTTGCATAATCCTTATCGCCGCGTTGCGGATGATTACCTACATTCGGATAGTCGGGATGGTGCCAGTCGATGATCGAATAGTAAAGACCGACTTTTATCCCTTCGGCACGAAACGCTTCAAGGAATTCACGAACCAGGTCGCGACCACCAAACCGGGTACTTAGCTTATAATCTGTTAATTTACTGTCAAAGTTGCAATAACCATCGTGATGTTTGGCGGTAAGCACGGCGTATTTCATACCAGCCGCTTTGGCAGTTTTGGCCCACGCTTTGGCATCAAAGTCAACCGGGTTAAACGTGTCGATGTATTTCTGATATTGTTCTGTCGTCAACTTTTCATTCGATTTCACCCATTCTCCACGTGCCGGTACCGCATAAGCGCCGAAATGGATAAACATGCCAAATCGCGACTGGCGCCACCAATCTGTTCGCGCCATCACCTGGTCGTAGTTGGTTTTGTATTCCTTCGAAGGAGCCTCTTGTCCATTCAGAAAATTCAATGCGACCCAAAGAACGAGGGAGCAGGTTACGAGTAATTTTTTCATCCTTATAAATTAATTTAGTTCTTACTTTTTCTGATGTTTTAAAAACCAGTCGAATAAACCGGCCTTGTCGTAAGCATAAACCCATGCATCAACATGACCACCTTCGGGCAAAACAGTGTATTCCACATCGGCGCCGATTTTTTTCAATTCCTCAACCATGATGGCAGATTGTTGTTCAGGAACAGCAGTATCTTTCTTGCCATGAAACACCCAAACCGGAATATTTTTCAATTTTGATACAAGAAGCGGATTTCCTCCTCCGCAAATGGGTGCAATTGCTGCGAAATAGTCGGGAAAAGTCATTGCCAATTCCCATGCTCCAAATCCACCCATGCTCAATCCGGTGAGGTACACTCTACTCTTATCGACATTATATTTTGCCAGCACATCGTCGATCATACCTTTAAGCAGGTACGTATTCCACCACTGCCCTTCAGGACATTGCGGTGAAACGACAATAAACGGGAAATCGGGATTTTTCTCAACGATGGCGGGTGGTCCCCATGCTTTTACTTTTTCAAGATCGATACCACGCTCGCCCGACCCGTGCAAAAAGACAATCATTGGTGAAGGCTTCCCTGTCTTGGCGTAATCTTTGGGCAAAAATAGCAGGTAATTGATTTCCGCCTGAATCGTGGTTTTCATCTTCTGCTGTGCAGTCTGGCCCATGGAAGGAACAATCACGCTAAGGCTCAGCAAAGTGATAATGATCAATTTTCTCATAATGCATTAATTTATTGGTTTGTAAAATTATGACACGCAAAAAAACAGTTGCAACCTGTTTTAGGAAAGTTCTTGTTGATAAACAAAAATAGCGACTTTGTCGGAAGTATTGCGTTTTAAAAGATTATAATCCCATTATTTCGCGAATTTCATTTAAACGTCATAAAACAACGAAGCCTCTGCTTGTGAAAAGAGAGGCTTCGTTAATGATGCTTTTTTATATTTTCTTATTCCTAAATAACCCTGTTTGTAAGACAAAATAAAAGCATTAGATCAATATATTTTTAGCGAATTGAACACACTTTGCCACTTCTTTAGCGGCATCAGAATCAGCAGGCACATTATATTCAAGTTCGACATCAACGTAAATGGGCCATTTTTCCTTTTTCAACAATAAAAGTACATCGGAAATTGGCATTTCGCCTTTGCCCCATACCTGGTTGGTATTTGGAGGTGTCGATTTCGGCCCGGTTTTGTCTTTCAGATGAATGCTGACAATCCGGTCGTGCAGTCTTTTTATCAGGTCATTGGGAGGTAATCCGGTACTGCCGAAATAGTGGCCTGCATCAAAATTCAGCATGTTATTTGGTGAGTAAGCAAGAAATTTATCAAAGTTCCATCCTGGTTCTGCAGGTTGCATGTGCTGATGGAAAATAGCGTACATTTTATGTTTTTCGGCAAATGGCCCAAGACGTTTGCAGGCCTCATCGCCTATTTCGTTCGTAACACCCTTCGCGCCCATCGCTTTTGCTGCATTAAACGCGTAATCAATCTCTTCGTCGGTCCAGTTTGCAGGCGAGAATTTCACAATATGAATATTGATACCCGCATCATTAAACAACTTTCGGAGATCAGTGTACTTTTGCATCGGAAGAGAAATTCTCCATTTTCGCTGAGCCTCGGTGGCATCAGCCTGTTCTTTTTCATACTTTTCTTTTTGCTCCTTACTTTGAACAACATCACGCGGAAGCCGGGCCGGTCCCTGTGGTAATCCAAGATAATCTTCAGCAACGATCCCCATTAATTCCAGATCGCTTATCCCAGCCTGCTGACAATAACTGATAATGTCTTTGGGAGTAGACGGCATACTGCGCCAGCTATAAGTTATTGCACCAATCTGAACACCCCCGAATTTAGAATTTGGTTTTGCATCCTTTGCAGCTGCGGAAATACTCGTGAAACCGTAATTAAATGGGATTGCAGCTAATGCAGCCGCGGCAGCAGCTGTATTTAGAAACTTACGGCGTGACAACCTGTTTTCCATAGATTCAATTTTTTAAATGATGTGTTTATGAAATGTTTTATGCGTTCCTGAAAGTCAAAGCTAATAAATTTTAAAATACCAACATTAAAACTACTATTAGTAACTGAACTAAATGAGATTTTGTTTGAAAAAAATCGAAGAATTTCAGGAACCCAAATCAGGTTGTATTTGAAACCTCCAAACAAAAGCAGTTCGAATATAAAAGTGTCCTTGTTGATGGATTTCACCAATAGCTGTAAGTTGTTCCCGATCTGAGCAATATTCATTAGGCGCTTGTTTGTTCAGTAAACGGGTCTGCAGTCCGGTCGCGAAAGTGCATCCGGATTTAAAGATCGCAAGATAAGCAATTATGTTTTATAATACAATATGTTTGAAAAGGTATTGGGGTATGGGATTTTCCTGCATTCTGCAAATACTAAAAGATTGGAGGTAAGAGGGATCAAATCAGTTGTTGGCAGAATGCAGAATTGATGAGACCATTTACCTTTAAAAAAGATACTGGAAATGGTATCTGCAAATTCCCTTACCTGTTGCCCGCGGATGGGATATCCGGGTTAACGAGGACTAATCATATCGCTATTTTGCTTGTTTTTAATACTTCACCACTTTAAAGCCCAATCTTATTCGGCTGTTGCACTACGTAAATACCATGATGCACATCGTAAAAGATTCGTGACACATCGTAAGAGCAATAATGCAACCTGTGATTTGTTGTTTGCACTTCGTATGAGCAATAATGCAACGCGTAATTTGTTGTTTACACATCGTAAGAGCAATAATGCAACGCGTAATTTGTTGTTTACACATCGTAAGAGCAATAATGCAACGCGTAATTTGTTGCTTAAACATCGTAAGAGCAATAATGCAACGCTGAATTTGGTATTTACACAGCATAAAAGCTTAAATACATTGTGTTAATAGCTGGTTACATGTGTATTAAAGATATGATTTTTTAGAAGAAAATTAATTTATCGAAATTTCGACTAATTATAAAAATATTTCAAAAAAACCTGTAACCATTTAAGAACAATCCTCGTAGACACAATAAATTCTAAACCAAATTTATTAATTAAAAAAAACAGAATATGGAAGCAAGAGGTAGAACATTTTGGGAAATGGAAAAAGAAGCTGTCTCCTATGTACTGAAAAACGAAAGCGTATGGTCGCATTTGGCAGTTATTGTCACTAACGTAACCTTACTCGAACAGAATGAGCGGGATTTGGATGCTGCCTATAAAGCTCAGGACGCTAGTGATCCTGGTGGATATACCGACCAAAAGAACATGATGTTAAACTTATTTTACCACAAAATTTATAAGCTTAGTTGTAAGCTCTCCTTTTATGGTAAAAATGTTGGCGACAAAATTTTACTCAATGATGTTAATATTGCCGAAAGCTCTTTTAATAAAGTGACAGAAAAAGAAGCGTTAATCCAATGCAATACTATTATTAAACGGGGAAATGAATACCTCAGCAGAACTGCAGAATATGGCGTTACTGCAGATGGACTTAAATCACTGGGATCCGAACTTGCCATTTTGGAGCAAATGAAGCCAACTATCGGCGTGATCACTAACGACCACAAGAGTGCCACGCGATCGATTAAAGATATAATTTCGGAAGCCCGCATTCAACTTGACAAACTGGATGATGCATTCGAAGGAATGCTCGATGATGATGATTTTATCGATGGTTGGTTTGCAGTACGTAAAATCAAAGGACGTCATAAACCTAAAGGGCCGATTACTACAAAACCGGCCTCGGAATAATTTTCGAAACGGAAGTTTGAATTAAATAAAAAAAGGTGCTGGCAGATATTTTAATCTCCGGCACCTTTCTGTATAAAGAGGGTTTATTAATACTTTCGTTATCTCAAAAAAAGGTCAGGCTTACTAACGGAGTTTGATTGCTGATTATGATTTTCATATACAGAGAAGGCGAACCAAAAAAAATAATTTGAAGGAGGATGGAGTGATGTAGATTTTCCTGCCTCATACAAACTAAAAGTAGGAAGGAAACTGGATTCAAATCAGTTGTTTGAGAAATACCGAATGGATCAGACCGGTACCTTTAAAAAAGATACTGGAAATGGGAATAGTAAATTCCCTTGTCTGTTGCCCCCGGATGGGATATCCGGGGGAGGGAATTGAAAAATTCAAGTTTTAAACCGGGCAGAGCATCATAGGCATTATCCGTATTTGCAATCGGCTTTTTCTTTGTCAAAGTCATCATCAGTTATCAGTTTGTTTTCCATATATTTGTAATGAAACTTCAAATCCTCGAGTCGGGAACCAAGAGAAGAATATTTACTATCAGGGTTACATGTCCTGCACCTGGGGATTAGCATATTATAACACAAATAAAATAATTCATTATGAACTTACAGTATATTTCAGATAGTGACGGACAAACAACATGTGTTTTCATTCCTATTAAAAGAGGGAAGTTGCCAAATGGTATAATATGAAGCAAAAAGGACTTGGCAAAAGATTTACATAAAAAAATTGTCTGGAATATTTTATTTATTATTTTCAATTGCAAAATGTGTTGAAATTTCCCTATATGGAAATGCATAATATGCAAACTCTGCTAAAAAGAATTCAGAAAGATTCAGTTTAGAATAATTATAATGACTAATTACATGTTCTACGATTTCACGATTTACACTATCGCCTGCCAAGGCAATGATTGCAGCGGCGGCAAGAGGATTAGTCATATATGTCCGTTCATATAGTTTTCGCTCACCCAACTTTTCTTTATTTCCCATTGAAGCAAGCTTTGCTGCGTCAGATTGCGTTTTTTGCGTGAACCATGTCGGATAGCCCTCCCGCCAATTTGAATGTCCAAATTTTTTTGTGTCATTATTGTTAAAGGTTTTATATGCTTCAATTACCTCCAGTGCATTAGTAACATTTTGTTCTATTCCGATACGATATGAGGCCTTAATTTTCTCATCATTTTCCATCGCGGCAAGATAAACTATTGTAGCCTGATTTTTGACATAAATCCACAATTGACTGTCGAAGTGTTTATTTTGAAATATTACGCTGTCTATTCGAATACCGGCAGCACAAATATCTATCCGCGTTTTATTTAATTCTGAAGGTTTTTCAACCGACCCTCGGGGATATTCGAATAGTGCCGTTTGATATCGTTCCAGCCATATGGGATCTTGAAACAATTGGTACATCATTCGCAGTAAAAATAGATATGAAGTAACTTCAAGGTAATTATTTGATTTAAGATCTCCACGAAATTCACTTTTGAAACATCCATCGCAAGGAAGTTTCCAGTCTAAAGCGTTTAATGCGGATGTCACCTCCCTTAGTTTGTTCATTACAATTTTGCGATGTTGAGGCGTTGGAATATCGCTTTTAAGATAACTGTATAATCCAAGATACCATGGGATTGTCTGGTCAACAGATCCCAATGGATAATGGCATTGCCCATCTGTTCCTACACCTCGTGCAATAAAACCAGCCACATCTGAAACCGATGCGCATTTTAATAAACCATCGGCCAAACGTCTGGCTTTCTCATCGTCTATTTTGTCACCACTTCTGCGAGCCCTTTCACACGCAGCAGATAAATACAAACCTGTAAAAAAAGGACCATTCTCGATAGGACTCCACCAGCCGACAGCATTAGGTCTACCCAAAACGCAATCTTCAGGTGTTGGCGTTTCACCAACAAAATCATGGATTATTCCATACTTGTCAATGAATTTTTTCCAGAGTACGGTATTTGCCTGTTCTACTGTATAGGAAATATGTGTTTGAGCACCAGCAAACCATGCAGACATCATTATCGCTGAGAATACCGCCATTGTTCTAAAAATGCTACGATGAAATTTGATTCTTATTTTTTGATTTCTCGAATTGAGTCGGAAATATTTTGAGTTGATATTCATTTATTTCTCTGGTTTATATATGTTTCAAACAATCTACGCAATGAATATTTAGGGAATACCTGTTAGATTTTAACAGGCATTCCTTAATAATCTTCTAGCGATGTCCATTTCAACTTTTGACTAACTTACAGGACTAACCTATTTTCCGCTTGTCCATCCTGGATTCTGCACAAGTTTCGGATTCATCAGGAGTTCTTCAATTGGGATAGGGAAGTAATACTGCTTAGGCTCAATGAATGCTCTGCCGTTTGGTAACGATTTTTGATAAGGGGCTAAGTATCCATTATTATCCAAATAAACGTCAGTCCCAGTCCTCACTTTTGGATACTGATATTGATTAAATTTCATCCCTCTGATAGCTTCAGGTGCAAGTAGTAATTTCCCTGCTTTCCAACGAATAAGGTCATCCCATCGGAAATTTTCAAATACCAGTTCCACTCTCCTTTCCCTTCTAATTTCACGAATTAATGAAGAAGGTTTATATCCGCAATATGTCTGGTACCTAGTATCTAACTGAGGATCGTTTGGTATATTACTGAGTTGCAAGTGTGGCATTCCGACCCTGTCACGTAATTTATTTATAGTATTATCCAGATCAGACTGAGTGCATTGTCCAAGTTCTGTTTTAGATTCTGCATTGATCAATAAAGCTTCAGCATACCTAAAAACAGGACATGGCATCACTCCATTAGTTAACTGATCAACTTCTGTAAGATCCACTTTCCAAAATTTTATTGGCCAATATCCTGTTGGTGAAGGATATTCATCCCCAGAGCCTCTGATTGGAGGCATTATCTTATTATAGCCCGATCCCCGATCTAACAATGAAGATGATGGATTTAGATCAAACGAGTATTCTCCCGGTATACTGATAGTTTGATGTAATCGTGGGTCTCTATTAATAACTTCGCTTTGAATGCTGTCATCTCCAACATACAAAGGACTAACGCTAATTGGCAGCCCGTCTTTGCATAGATACTCTTCCACCATTGATTTGGAAAAACCAGCTAGATTTTCAGATTGATGCCATGCATAATATCTGAGAAATGCATGACCTAATAAACCAGTAGCATATCTTTTCCACAAAATAACTTCCGAATGATTATCATACTGATTCTGAACAAATAATTCATGATAATCCTTTTCCTTATTCCCTGTAGACCATATAGAATAATGTTTAGAATCCATCAACTCATTACTGGCACTTGCAGCTTCCTGTAGAAATTTATCTCCGGAAAGGTTTAGTTCTGTGTGATATTTACGAAATGTACCTTCAAACAGGCATATACGTGCTTTCAAAAGTAAAGCCATATCTCTGTTCAATCGGTCTTTTTTTTCCAATCCTTTTACAGGTAGCCATTTTACTGCTTGATTAATGGTGGCAAGCACTGAATCCATCAATTCACCGCGAGGTGTTCTTGCATTATATAATTCTTCAGAATTTGTTTGCAATGGTTTGGAAAACCAAGGGACTTCACCAAACATCTTTACCTTTTCAAAATAATCCCACGCTTTAAAAAACAGCATTTCGCCGGCATATGCTTGCTTTATATTTTGGGCAATCTCAGCTTTCTGGTAGTTGGCAAGAAAATTATTCAAGGCTCGCATTCGTGTCCAACTCCAACCTCCACTACCTGCTGCTGTGGTTTCAACATAGGTTCCGCTGACCATTTTAACCAACGAATAATCTGTAGAAACGATATTGTCTGAATGTATATCTCCATATGGGATTGCAGGTCCTTTATATCCCCATGGAACTGATACTGAAAGAGAACCGTCAAAGCCCTGAATTAAACTGGCATAAATCGGATTACAGGACAATTGTAGGTCAGATTCACTTTTCCAATATGTTTGGTCAGTAATACTATCCAAAGGATATCGTTCCATAAATCCGTCGTTGCATCCTGTTAATAGCAACAAGGCAAAAAACACTGATATATAATATTTATAATTCATAGTAATGTCTCCTTAAAATCTGATTAGAAAATTTATTTGTAATTAAAAAGTTACTTGCACTCCAAATGTATAGGAATGTAACATTGGGTATGCATCGCCCATTAATTCTGGATCCAACACATCAGGCACTTTACTAATAGTTAGAAGGTTGTACCCTGAAGCATATACTCTTAACTTACTAATGGCTATTTTCTTTGAGAGCCATTGTGGCAAAGTGTATCCAAAAGTAATATTTTTTAAACGAGCATAGGCAGCGTTGAGCATATAGCGGGATTGTACTTCCTTGTTCTTCAACGCTGGTTTAAATGCTGGGAAAAATGCATTAGTTCTTTCAGGAGTCCATGAATCATAGTATGTATATTTAGTCCCTGACCCTCCGTTAATATTGCTTCCTTTGATTAAGCCCCAATAATAGTAACTATCCGTCCAATAGTCTCTTTCCCCTGTACCTTGCCAAAAAATGTTGAAATCAAGACTTTTCCAAGCAACATCAATGTTTAACCCATATTGATAGCGCGGTGTTGAATTCCCGAGAATTTTTTTGTCGCCAGGGTCATTAACAGTAGTCGATCCGAAGCCAATGATTTTATCATTATTCAAATCTTTATAACGTACATCTCCAGGCCTCCATACTCCACCATTAATTTTGGACTGATTCGGAGCATTTGCAATTTCTTCATATGTCTGAAAAATGTTTTCTGATTCATATCCCCATATTTCCCCCATCTTTTTTCCCTGGTAGAGAGAGGAAATTAGTTTTTGGGGGTTACCAGAATAACTAATAATTTCGGATTGGTTATCGGACAGCACAAAGGCGATGCTATAACTGAGACCATTTTTTAGTCGGTCATTCCATCTGGCGGAAAATTCCCATCCTGTTGTTTTCATGCTTCCTGAATTTTGATTGGGAACAGAGGTACCTAACACGGACGGCAATTTTTCGGCCGATGTAAGAATAGCCTTCGTTTTCCTATTATACCAGTCATAATTCAATGTCAACTTATCCAATACGGTAACATCTACGCCAAAGTCCAGAGTCGAAGCTGTTTCCCATGTCAGGTTTGAGCTGACAAGTCCTGGAGGTGTAATTCCAATTGGTCGGGTGCCATTGATGACATATCCTACTTGAGGGGTCAGTCCATAAGTAGAAATATAAGCATAATTGGCTACATCCTGATTTCCCAAACTACCATAAGAGGCCCTTAACTTGAGGTTTGGGATTATTGGCTGTAATCCCTTCATGAAAACTTCTTCCGATATTCTCCATCCGGCTGAAAAGGACGGAAAAAATTTGAACCGACTATCTTTTGGAAATTTTGAGGTTCCATCATATCTTCCATTCATCTCGAAGAGGTATTTTTTGTCGAAAATGTAATTGAATCTTCCGAAAGCACCTCTGATTGCCCAGTGCGACTCACCGTCTCCAAGCGTCCTCACTCCCGAAGCTAATTGTAAAACAGGAATATTGTCTGAAACCAAATCCTGTCCTTGTGCCCAAAGACTTTCGTCTTGATACAATTCTTGATTGAAACCTGCGACCATGGCTAATTCATGCTTCTCTGCTATATTTTTTGAAAAATCGAGGTATGCATTATAAACAGTATAATCACTTTGATAATGCGTTTTCTTAACTGTTGAGTTTCCTTCACTGGCGCGAGGCGTCCATGATCTGTCTATATTTGGGAAAAGCGGTAGAAATAGCTTTTCATTAGTGTTGATGGTTCGATAAGCAAAATCCGTCTTAAAACTAAGACCATCAATGATTTTAACTGTTGCACCAACTTTTAGCATTAAAGTTCCAGATTTCGTTTTAATGTTGCCTTGCATCCCATTCGCAAAATTAGCGGTCAATCTGGTTCCTACCGGAGAATCAGTTGGTGTAAGCAAAGGGGTCATTAAGTTTCTCCATCCCTGCATCGCCATGAATTCGAAATAATTTGCGCCTTCTACATATCCTCCGAAACCATGCGGTATTTGCGAATTATATAGAGTATATATCGCTTTTGTATCTATTTTTAACCAATTAGTCACTTCCGTTGAAAATCCCAGTGATGCATTATAGGTTTTCTTAAAATCCTGGTTCTGCTTCATAATTCCATCTTGATCACGGTATCCAAAGGAAGCATGATAACTGCTTTTTGAGCCTCCTCCAGATACAGACAATAGGTGATTTTGCATAGGTGTACTCTTTCGAATAACTTCTTTCCAAGGATTAACATTGCCTACCCAAACAATTGCACTGCCATTCATATAATAACTCTGAGCTGTTTCAGGATTGTTAAAGTAGTTATTTACTTGAGTTAATTTGTAATTATCATCGGCAGATGGATTTCCTCCTTCTAAAGTTGTTGCATTCATTATTGCTTGCTGATATTCTACAGAATTTAACAAGCCAGGATCGTTAACAGGCACTTGTACCTGAGAACTTCCTGAATACATAATTTGAGGGGTAGAATCTTTATTTCCTTTTTTAGTAGTTACCAAAATCACACCATAGGATGCTCTGGCACCATAGATTGCTGAAGCAGATGCATCTTTTATGACTGTAATGTTATCGATGTCATCCGGGCTCAGGTTATTTATATCCATTGGAACTCCATCAACAAGAATCAATGGAGTTCCTGTTTGAAAACTTCCTCCAGAAAAAGAAGTTCCACCCCTTATGTTGTAAGAAGCATTTGCAACCGGATTTCCATTTGCTGTAGTTACATTTAGGTTAGGAATCAGACCCTGTAAGGCTTGTCCCATATTAGAGACAGACTTTTTTGCTAAATCTTTTGAGGTAACTTGTTCTATGGCCCCTGTTAAATTTATCTTCTTCTGTGTACCGTAACCAACAACAACCACTTCATCTACTCCAATGGTCTCTTCGCCCAGTGCTACATTCATCGTTGTCTTATTTCCGATAGCAATCTCCTGCATCTTCATTCCCACAAAAGAAAATTGCAGAGTGGCGTTTTCAGGAATATTTGCAAGGGAAAAAGTTCCGCTGTTGTCTGTAACTACGCCTGTGGTAGTCCCTTTTACAACAACAGAAACCCCGGGGAGTGATGCGCCGGTTGAGTCTGTGACTTTGCCGGTTACTTTTTTACCCTGTTGCTGGTTACTTTGCGCCATAAATCCAGCCTGATCGGCCTTGTTGGTCAGCACAATCTGGCGGTCAACAACCGTGTAAACGACGCCGGTTTCCTGGAAAAGACCGTTGAGAATCTCGTCAATTCTTTCATCTTTTGCATCAACACTCACTTTACGGTTGACATCTACCAGTTTGCTGTTGTAAAGGAAGAAGAACTCACTTTTGTCTTCGATCTGATCCAGTACCTGCTTAACCGCAACACCTTTAAGTTGTAGGGTCATTTTAGTCGTTTGGGAATACGCTTCGGAAGCTACCATCTGTGTAATAGCCATGAAGAACAGAAACGTCGTAAGTTTCATAATCATCCAGGTTTTTCGGAGATGGACATTTTTTTCACATCCCCGCATTAAACGGAATTTTTTTTTCATACTTTTGAAATGATTTTAGTTATTACTATTTATCCAGGCAATCTTTCGTCGAAAAAAGTTTTGCCAGTACGTGTCGGGGCAGGTGTGGCTAACATCTTCCCCGATATTTTTTTAACTTTTTTTCTTCATCAGAAATACTTTTTGTTTGGTGAAATCTCCACTTGTCAGCGCCTTCCGATCTGTAATCCTGTAATCAATCGGGGCAGACAATTTTAATAAATTCAATACCTGTACCAGGTTTTCGTTGCGGAATGTTGCTTTATAAATGTAATTGTTTATTTCAGGATCACTGATTGTAATCTCTACATTAAACCAGCGGCTCAGCCTTTTTACCACATCTTCCATCGAATCGTCCTGGAAAATAAGGTTCCCGTCACGCCATGCAATATACTTTGCAACATCTACTTCCCGGGTTGTGACCTTTTGAATCTCTTTTTCATAAATAGCCCTTTGTCCGGGTATCATATTGCCGTATTCTTTTACAATTGGCCCTTTTTCGGAAGAGAGTGCCACTTTTCCTGTCACCAAAACAACTTCTGATTGGGTTTCATCATCAAAACTTACCACATTAAAAGAGGTACCCAGAACTTCCACTTTCAGTTCGTTGGTATTTACACGGAAAGGAAGTTTCTCATTTTTAGTTACCTCGAAAAAGGCTTCACCTTTAAGCATTACCTCTCTTTTGTTTCCGGCAAAACGGGTTGGGAATTGCAGTTCTGATCCTGAATTCAGCCAGACCTTTGTCCCATCGGCAAGTGCAAATTGGGTGACCATCCCCTGCCGGGAGGAGATCGTCTGCATCATTACCTGCTCTTGCGGAATTACTTTTGTTTCGTTTTGAAAGGTCAGGTAACCTGAATAAATCAATAAGGGGAGTAATAGTATTGCTGCAACGCGCTGAATCGTAATCCACCATTTAGCCGACTGCGGCTGCGATATTTTTGCATTGACCTTTTTTAAAGCCTCAAAGGAGTTGAACTGCTCCATCTCATTGAGCAAAGTAAGGGCTTGCCATGATTTCATGCTTTCGAGGTAGAATGCTTCATTGTCAGGCGATTCACTTCTCCAATCATCAATCATTGCCCGGTCTTTATCAGACACGTCACCAGATAAATATCCGGGCAATAACGCTTCTATTTCACTAAAACTAATCTTCATCTGCTATACTAATAATTGGAAAAATGCTGTGTGCATCTGGTCTGTTCAGTATTAAGACGACTAAAGACATTGGCACACATATACTGAAATTAAATATTTTTGGTTGGAAAACGGAAATCAGCTCTCTTACATTCGTTAATTTTTTCACCTTCTCATTTACTCTGCCTCACCTTAATGCATCTAATAACCTTATTTTTACTGGAAATTATCAAGATTTTTTTCATTGTGTAGGTTACCATTTGCGGTGCATACGACAAAATATTTTCTATTAGCATTTCGAGATGCACCTTTATCTTGTTTCCAGTTCTTACCCCGGGTTGCGTGCTCCCGAGAGGAACGATTCGGGATACTTACCCGGGGTTATTTAAATTAAACCCATTCAGGGTTTTATAATTGTCATTCAGTATATTATATGACGTATTCTCATTTCCACTCTCCCCATTCTCTAGGTCTCCCCTTCGCCTTTTCGCCCCTTCTTCATTATCCTATCAGCCATCCTATCAACCATATTTGTAGAAATTCGACAAGTTCTTTCCGAAGGATTTTCAACGAATTACTGATTTGCAACTCAACCGTGCGTTTCGAAATTTCCAGTTTGTCCGAAATTTCCTGATTCGACAATCCGTTGAGGCGGCTTAACTCAAAAATTTCACGACAGCGGGGAGGTAGTTTTGACATGCTTTTTTCAATTGCCTGACGCAATTCTGATTCGGCGAAATAATGGTCGAAGGAATTGTCTTCATTTTCGGCAGTGAAGAGTATAAATGCTTTGTATTTTTCGGTGACTTTTCGGTGTTTTTCGGAATCAAGACACCTGTTTTTCACGCCGGCAAAGAGGTATGATTTCAAAGAGGTACTGATTTGCATATGGGGCGCTTCCAGCCAGACAGTAACAAAAAAATCCTGCACAAGATCTTCAACAGCATCTCTGTCGTGCAGGTATTTCATGGCAAATGCACAAAGAGAGGAGTAGTAATAATTGAAAATATAGTCGAATATTACTTTGTCCCTCCGTCCGAGTCCTTCTATCAACAAAAGATCTTTCAACGCCGTTCTGTTAGTTCTACCGCAAAACTAACACTATTCAGAGTGAAAAAACGATAAACTTTTAAAAATTGCCATATTCATTTTTTTGTGAACCTTAGCGTCTTGGAGACTTAGTGGCATTCTTTATCTTTTGGCTTATCGGAGTAGACTCAATATCCTAATTTTCAAATAGCGGGAAACGTCGTTGGGTAAAGCGATGAAGTCAGATACCGGAAAGTATGCCGATTATTTCAAAACGACACTTGATAGTATATTTTCATGTTTTAAACCCTTCTTTTTCTGTATTCGGCGGGTGACATGTCCATTACCTTCCGGAACACGCGCGAGAAATAAAACTGATCGTCGAAACCGGTTTCGCGCGACACATCCGCAATCGTCCAGCCTGAATTATCAAGAAGACGGCAGGCTCGCTGAATTTTTAGCTGAATGAAATAATCGATGGGCGGATGACCTGTCCGGTTCAGGAAAAGGCGCGAATAATGGGAAGCCGACAGTCCTGTTTCCCTGGCGATATCTCCAAGTTTCAGCTTTTTACGGAGGTTCTCGAGCATGAAATTGATGCTTTGTGCAATTGGGTCGTTCTCTCCTGCTTGCTTCACCAATCTGAACTGGCTCAGGTGTGTGAATGATGCAAGCAAATAATTCAAGCAAAGATTAATATATTCAAGTGTCTCGATGCTGAAGCCCCGGTCGAGATTACGCAAGATCTCTGCGAACAAATCAATCCGGTCGCTGATACGCGATGTTTTACTTCGGTCGATTTGCAAACACTGGCAGGCCTGACGCGCAAATAAACCGGCTTTGGCTCCGGAAAAATGAATCCAGTAAATCGACCACGGATTTTGCACGTCGGAATGATAGGCATGTGTCATACCTGCCGGAATAATGAAATAATGATCGGCTAAAACCAGATGCGAAGTCTCTCCCAGTCTAATTTCACCCTGTCCTTCAATGCAATAGATCAGAATAAATTGAGCACTTCCGGTGGGACGCTCTCTAAAGTGGTGACTTGCCTGTGGATAATAGCCTATATCTGTGAGGTACAAATCCGAAATCAGCGGATTTCCTTTGATCAGTCCGATAATCTTTTCCGGAAGCACAAAGCTTATCTGCCCCGGAAATCCATCTTCTTTCTTCATTTCTATTCTAATTTATGCTAAAAATCATCGAATTGTCAATGTATTCAACTAAGAAAAGCAGTTGTATTTGTTTTAAATCAACACAAAATATGCTAAATTTCAGCGCTTAAATGATTATTAAGTCTTATCAAATAAACGGCGGTAAAATTAATGAAATGATGATATAATCCATAAAATCATAGAATCGTTCATTTTATGAGTAAGATCCAGGATTGTATCTTTGCTTCAGCTAAATCATTAACTCGTGGACAAAACAAAATTCAACAAACAATTTATTCTTGGTATCACACTCGTGTCGGCCATGGGTGGCCTTTTATTCGGTTACGACTGGGTTGTAATCGGCGGGGCCAAACCGTTTTACGAGCGGTTTTTTGACATTACCAACTCACCTTATATGCAAGGCTGGGCCATGAGTAGTGCATTGATCGGCTGTCTTGTCGGGGCGATGGCATCGGGTTATCTTGCCGACCGTTTCGGGCGCAAACGGCCGCTGATTGCCGCGGCGGCATTGTTCACAATAGCAGCTTTGGGGACAGGTGCTGCTAACCAATTTACGATTTTCATCATCTTCCGGCTTGTCGGAGGATTGGGAATAGGGCTTGCCTCTGCCATTTCACCGATGTATATTGCCGAGATTTCACCGGCTAAAATGCGTGGTCGGTTGGTTTCGGTCAATCAGCTCACCATCGTGATCGGTATTTTAGCGGCTCAAATCATCAACTACCTGATTGCAGAAAAGGTTCCCGAAGGTGTTACAGATTCGATGATCCTTCAGTCATGGAACGGACAAACAGGCTGGCGATGGATGTTCTGGGCCGGAACCGTACCAGCTGTGATGTTCTTTATATTCTCCTTTTTTATTCCTGAAAGTCCCCGCTTCCTGGCAAAATCAGGAAAATGGAAATCGGCAGCAGCCATCCTGGAAAGGATTGGCGGCGCTCAATATGCCATTCAGGAACAAAAAGATATCGCAGAAACCTTACATGGAACCAGCTCAAAGATCGATTGGAAGGCATTATCATCGAAAAAAGTACGACCAGTTCTCGTATTAGGTGTTGTTCTGGCTGTGTTCCAGCAATGGTGCGGCATCAATGTGATTTTTAATTATGCTGAAGAAGTTTTTACCTCAGCCGGATATTCGGTTGGTGATATGCTCTTTAATATAGTGATTACGGGAACTGTGAACCTGGTCTTCACATTTTTGGCGATGCGGATGGTCGATAGCTGGGGACGTCGCAAACTGATGTTGCTAGGTTCAATCGGATTGGCGGTTATCTATTTTATGCTCGGTTCGAGTTATTATTTCGAACTGAAAGGATTAGCGATACTGGTGCTTGTAATGGTAGCGATTGCTACTTACGCGATGACTTTAGCCCCGATCACGTGGGTTGTGCTTTCTGAAATATTCCCAAACAGCATACGTGGCACTGCCATGGCAATTTCGACAACTGCACTTTGGATCGCTTGTTTTGTACTCACCTACACGTTCCCTATTCTGAACAAACTGTTGAACGCAAGCGGAACATTTTGGTTGTACGGATTCATCTGCTTCTTCGGTTTCCTGTTTATCCTGAAAAAATTGCCTGAAACCAAGGGGAAGAGTCTGGAAGAAATTGAAAAAGGGAATCAATCCTGAAAGGATGACATGATTAAAGATTTGAGGTTGAATGAACAGATCCATGAATCCCGAAGGGATGACATAAATAATACCATCCCTTCGGGATTCATGGTTCAAACGAGACTGCATCATTATAATCATGACACACCATTGGTGTTAAAAATGGGTATAAAAAAAATCTTGATAATCTTAATAAATCATCAATATGAAATCCAAATTATTACTTATCACCGTTCTTGCTATTCTGACTATCTCGTGTCAAAAACAAGCCATCCAACAAAAAATTAACCTCGCCGGAACCTGGCAGTATGCACTTGATCCTTCTGACAAAGGTATTTCGGAAGGATGGTTCAACCAGATTTTATTGGATACCCTTACTTTGCCCGGATCACTAACCTCAAATGGGAAAGGTGATGACATCACATTGACAACCCCATGGACAGGGCAAATCGTGGATAGTTCATTCTATAAAAACCCGGAATATGCCAAATACCGTGAACCGGGAAACATCAAGATTCCATTCTGGCTGCAACCTTTAAAATATTATAAAGGTGCCGCCTGGTATCAGAAAGATGTCGTTATACCAAAGGATTGGGATGGACAGTTTATTGGATTATTCCTCGAACGGTGCCATTGGGAAAGCCGGTTATGGGTTGACGGAAAGGAAGCGGGTATGCAAAATTCACTTGGAACACCCCATCAGTACGATCTGACTAAAATGTTGGCTCCCGGAAAGCACCGCCTGACAGTGTGTATTGATAACCGCACCAAAGAGATTGATCCGGGTGTAAACTCGCACAGCATTTCGGATCACACCCAAACCAACTGGAATGGCATGATTGGTCAGCTATATCTTGAGGCCAGACCGTCTGTAAACATCCGCAATATACAGGTTTATCCTGATATTCAGAATAAAACAGTTAAAGCTAAAGTAAAGGTGATCAATTCTTCAGAACGAACTGTTAAAGTTGAACTCTCGTTAATCGTTACAGGTGCCGGAACTCCCGGTAGTAAAGCAAGCAACTTTGTACTTGTTGCCGGCGATAATATCCTGACCATGGAATATCCGATGGGAAACGACCTGAAACTTTGGAACGAATTTCATCCTGAAATTTACAAGCTCACGGCAGTTTTAAAGGACCAGAATTCGAAAATGGCCGATACCAGCCAGACAACTTTTGGAATGCGTGAATTTAAGGCTGTTGGCAAACAATTGCAAATCAATGGCCAGCCAACCTTTCTACGCGGCACACTCGAATGTGCGATCTTCCCAAAAACAGGTTATCCTGCAACTGATATAAAAGAATGGCTTCGTATATTTAATGTTAGCCGTGCTCATGGACTGAACCATATGCGTTTCCACTCGTGGTGCCCGCCACAAGCCGCCTTCGATGCTGCCGATCAAACCGGGTTCTATCTTCAGGTGGAATGTTCGTCATGGGCTAATCAATCAACCACTTTGGGAGATGGAAAGCCGTTTGACAAATACCTTTACGAAGAGAGCCAACGCATGGTCGAACAATACGGAAATCATCCTTCGTTCTGCATGATGCTTTACGGAAATGAACCTGGTGGTGACAATCAAATCCCTTTCCTGACTGAGTTTGTCAAATTCTGGAAAAACCTGGATAGCCGACGGATTTATACCTCCGGCGCAGGTTGGCCAAACCTTCCCGTAAATGATTATTTAAGTTCTGCTGACCCACGTATTCAGGGTTGGGGACAGGAGTTGAAAAGCATCATTAACGGCGAAGCTCCACGCACCGATTACGATTGGTCAAATAAAATTTCAAAATTCACACAACCAGTTGTTAGTCATGAAATTGGTCAATGGTGCGTTTACCCTAATTTTAAAGAAATTGCCAAATACGATGGCGTCATGCGTGCCCGAAACTTCGAATTGTTCCAGGAAACCCTTAAAGATCATGGCATGGCTCAACTGGGTGACAGCTTTTTACTGGCTTCGGGCAAATTGCAGGCTTTGTGTTATAAAGCCGATATTGAAGCAGCTTTGCGCACCAAAGATTTTGGCGGATTTCAGTTGCTCGATCTTCATGATTTCCCCGGACAAGGAACTGCATTGGTAGGCGTTTTGGATGCTTTTTGGGGCGAGAAGGGATATATTTCACCCGCAGAATACAAGCGTTTTTGCAACAGCACGGTTCCGCTGGCGCGTCTGAAAAAGTGTGTTTTCGCGAACAACGAAATTTTTGAAGCAGCTGTCGAGGTTGCTCACTACGGAGACGGAGCGATGAAGGGTTGTACGCCAGAATGGAAAATCACCGATAAAAATGGCAAAGAGATTACCTCAGGCAAATTCTCCAGTACAGATATTCCACTTGGAAATGGCTTTAAACTTGGCGATGTTTCTTTCCCGTTAGCAACAGTTTTAAAGCCTGAAAACCTGAAACTTGAAGTAACAGTCAATGGCTTAAGCAATAGCTGGGACTTCTGGGTTTATCCGCTAAAAAAGGAGGTAATTAAAGGAGCAGAAGAAATAAGAACAGTTCAGAAAATTGATGCCCAAACTGCTCAATTTCTTGTAAATGGCGGTTCTGTTATTCTCACCTTGAAAAAAGGGACGCTCCCTCAGAAAATGGGTGGCGATATCAAGATTGGTTTCTCAAGTATTTTCTGGAATACAGCCTGGACACGCGGACAGGCACCTCACACACTTGGGATTCTTTGCAATCCGAAACATCCGGCGCTGAGCGAATTTCCAACCGACTACTACAGTAACTGGCAATGGTGGGATGCGATGAGCCATTCAGGTGCGATCAATATCAGCTGTTTCCCATCCACGATTAAACCGATTGTCAGGGTGATTGACGACTGGGTTACAAACCGTCCATTGGCATTGATTTTTGAAGGTAAAGTCGGCAAAGGAAAAATTCTGGTTTCGGGAATCGACCTGGTACAGGATTTCGACAAACGTCCTGAAGCACAACAATTGCTTTTTAGCCTTAAAAAATACATGGCCGGATCAAAATTCAATCCAACGGTGGAACTAAATATGGATGAGCTGAAAAAATTGTATAATTAAAATAATTATCATGAAGCAAAAATTGATTTCTTGTTTACTGGTACTCACGTTTGCCTGCTTTCTGGCAATGACTTCGAATTCATCGTATGGTATTGAGATAGAGAAGCCTGCAAATGCGGATATTTATACACCTCTTCCGAAATCTCAACCACGTATTAACGGCCCTTTAGTTTATGGTTGCCGTCCAGGTCACCCGTTTTTATACCGGATTCCTTGTCAGGGTAAACGCCCGATTACCTTTTTGGTAGAAGGTTTACCATCCGGATTAAAATTTGATCCTGCCTCAGGCATCATTACCGGTACTGTGCCTAACAAAGGAGAATACGATGTTTTAATACTTGCCCGCAATTCAAAAGGAACCGACACACGAAAACTGAAGATTGTTGCTGGTGACCAGCTTGCGCTTACCCCTCCAATGGGTTATAACCACTGGTATGCTCATTACGACCGGATCACCGATAAAATGATGCGCGAGGCGGCAGATGTACTGATCAGCAGTGGCATGGCAGATGTTGGCTATCAGTATGTAAACATCGACGATTGCTGGATGAATGCTCCAAGTAATAACGATTCATTGCGCGTCGGGCCGTTGAGGGATGAGCAGGGAAATATACTTCCCAACCATCATTTTCCTGACATGAAAGGTCTTACGGATTATATTCATTCCAAAGGTCTTAAAGCAGGTATATATACTTCGCCTGGCACCTTAACTTGTGGAGGTTTTGCAGGGGCTTATCAGTACGAAGAACAGGATGCAAGGCAGTTTGCAGCATGGGGATTCGATTTTCTGAAGTATGACTGGTGTTCGTATGGAAAGATCGTTGGCATTGATAAAAGCCTGGAGACGTACCAGAAACCTTACCGCCAAATGGGAACCATCCTGAAATCGCTTGACCGCGACATCGTTTTTAACCTCTGTCAATACGGTATGGGTGACGTTTGGAAATGGGGCAGTGATGTTGGTGGTCAATGCTGGCGGACGTCCGGTGATCTGGGCTTCGAACTTGACCGTATCTTCGATGTGGCTATAAAAAACAGCGAATACAGGCAATACTCAAAACCCGGATCATGGAACGACCCCGATTATATTCAGATCGGCTGGATTGGAAATGCTTCCAAACAAGGTATTCCCGAACTTACTCCAATGCCGGCAGCTATGCAATATGCCTATATGTCGTTGTGGAGCCTGATGGCCGCGCCGTTGATTTACAGTGGTGACATGTCGAAGCTGGATAAATTCACGATCAATGTCCTTTGTAACCCCGAAGTGATTGAAGTTAATCAGGATCCGCTGGGAGAAAGTGGTCTTGTGATTAAAATAGACAATGACCGCTTTTTGATGATCAAAAATTTAGAGGATGGATCCAAGGCTGTTGGTCTTTTCAACCGCGGAAAAAATGAAGCTGAAGTATCTGTTGATTGGACCGCACTTCAATTGTCAGGTAAACAATTAGTTCGTGATCTTTGGCATCAAAAAGAGTTAGGAGTTTTCGACCAGAAGTTTAATGCGCTGGTTCCCGCACAGGGAGTTGTTTTGATTAAACTGACAAAATAAAAATATTTCCAAACATGATTATAGAATGAACGTCAAAGCCTGGTACGAAAAAGTAATTATTCCAACCTACGGAATCGGAAAACCTGAGAAGAACCCAATGTTTCTGGAGAAGCGTGTTTACCAGGGAAGCAGCGGTGTTGTTTACCCGCACCCTGTGATTGAAAAGATTTTGGATGAAAAGGTTGATCAGGAATGGAATGCCATTTATCTTGAAAACCAGTATTTGAAAATCATGATCCTTCCCGAGTTGGGCGGACGTATTCAAATGGCCTACGACAAAACCAAACAGCGCCATTTCGTCTATTACAATCAGGTGATCAAACCGGCATTGGTCGGGCTTACAGGTCCATGGATTTCGGGCGGAATTGAGTTTAACTGGCCGCAGCACCACCGTCCCTCAACCTACGAAGCAGTCGATCATTGCATTGAGGAAAATGCCGATGGCAGCATAACAGTTTGGTGTAGCGAAGTCGAACGCATGTTCCATACCCGAGGCATGGCTGGTTTTACACTCTATCCCGATAAGGCTTATATGGAGATTAAGGTAAAATTATTCAACCGGACCAACCATCCGCAAACTTTTTTGTGGTGGGCCAATCCGGCAGTTAAGGTAAATGATGATTACCAGTCGGTTTTCCCACCCGATGTGAATGCTGTTTTCGATCATGGCAAGCGCGATGTATCTGAATTTCCGATTGCCAGGGGAACTTATTATAAAGTCGATTATTCTCCTGGGACTGATATCTCGCGGTATAAAAATATTCCGGTTCCTACTTCCTATATGGCGGTCAATTCGAAATATAATTTTGTTGGTGGATACGAAAATGACAGTAAAGGTGGCTTGCTGCACGTGGCCAATCACCATGTTTCTCCCGGGAAAAAGCAGTGGACATGGGGCAACAGTGACTTCGGTCAGGCCTGGGATCGAAACCTGACAGATGAAGATGGACCTTATATCGAACTCATGTGTGGTGTATATACAGACAACCAGCCCGATTTCTCGTGGATCATGCCCGGTGAGGAAAAGAGATTCTCGCAGTATTTTATGCCTTACCGCGATCTGGGTGTAGTCAAAAATGCCACCAAAGAGGCAATGGTCAATCTCGAAACCGGGAATGGAAGAATCACAGTAAAAGCCTACACAACTGCAGCTTATCATTCAGGGAAAGTTATTCTGAAAACCGGACTCAAGCTTTTACTTGACGAGACATTCGATTTCACACCTGCAACCTCTTTCGAAAAAACAATTGATATACAGGATTCCGACCCCAAAATGCTGGAAGTTGAAATTCTGACTTCTGAAGGCAAAATATTGGTGAATTGGAAGCCTGAATCTGATGCTGAAAAAGAAATTCCGGAGGCAGCAAAGCCAGCTAAACTTCCGGAAGATATAGAAAGCTGCGAACAGCTATACCTTAATGGTTTGCACCTTGAACAATACCGTCATGCCACCTACGATCCGCTCGATTATTACAAGGAAGCATTGCGCCGCGATAAAAAGGATAGCCGGTGTAACAATGCGATGGGTTTGTGGTTTTTACGATGTGGAAAATTTGCTGAATCTGAAAGCTATTTCAGGCTGGCCATCGTGACTCTCACGGAACGCAATCCGAATCCGATCAATGGCGAATCCTTCTACAACCTCGGGTTGGCACTCCGTTTTCAGCAACGAGAGACTGAAGCTTATGAAGCGTTTTACAAATCAGTCTGGAACGATGCCTTTATGGCGAGTGGCTATTTTCAATTGGCTCAGCTCGAATGCATCCGTCACAATTGGGACGAAGCGTTAGACCTTGTCGATCGTTCGCTGATCAAAAACTGGCACAACCACAAGACCCGACAGTTAAAAGGGAGCATTCTCCGGAAATTAGGGAAAATCACACAAGCAGAACAACTGATAGAAGAATCGCTGAAGCTGGATCGGTTTAACTTCGGGGTTTTGTTTGAAGAGTATTTGCTTAAACCTTCGAGATTTTCAAAACCTCGAAGGTTTAAAGAATTGATTCGCGGCAACATTCATACTTACATCGAATTTGCCCTCGATTTCGCTTTTGCCGGACTGTTCGACGAAGCCATTGAACTGATCACCATTGGTATCAGTGAGCAAAATGAGAAACCTGTTTACCCGATGTCGTTGTATTACAAGGCGTGGTTCGAATCTCAAAATGGGAATCAAACCGCTGCTGCAGAAACTTTGAAGGAAGCTGCAAAAGCTTGTTCTGATTATTGTTTCCCAAATCAAAATGAAGCGGTTATGGTTTTGGAGTGGGCCAAAAAACAAAATCCGGTTGATTCAAAAGCACCTTATTACCTGGGTAATCTCTGGTACAATAACCGGCAATACGACGAAGCAATTGCAAACTGGGAATTGTCAGTAAAACTGGATGATGCATTTCCAACCGTCCACCGAAACCTGGCACTCGCCTATTTCAACAAACAAAATGTACCTGAAAAAGCATTGGCAGAGCTCGAAAAAGCATTCGCCCTCGATGAAACCGATTCCCGTATTTTGATGGAATTGGATCAGCTTTACAAACGAATGAACCATCCACCCATAAAACGCCTTGAAACGCTTGAAAAGTATACGAAACTTGTAAATTACCGGGACGATCTTTATTTAGAACATGCAACTCTTTATAATTCACTTGGGCAATATGAGAAGGCCTTCGAACTTTTAAAGACCCGAAAATTTCATCCCTGGGAAGGTGGTGAAGGTAAGGTAACCGGACAGTATGTTTTTAGTCTTACAGAAATGGCAAAAAAAGCCATTGAGTCAAAAGAATTCGAAAAGGCGGTTAATTTGCTTAACCTGGCTCAGCATTATCCGGATAATTTGGGTGAAGGAAAACTCTATGGTGCGCAGGAAAATACAATCTTTTATTGGCTGGGGTGTGCACTCAACGGATTGGGAAATCCCGATCGGGCGAACGAATATTGGCAAATTGCGTCCCATGGTTTAAAAGAACCTTCGCCAGCCATCTTTTACAATGACCAGCAACCCGATACGATATTTTACCAGGGATTGGCGCTGATCAAATTACAGAAAATAGGAGAGGCCAGGGAGCGTTTTGAAACGCTGATAGGTTTTGGTAAGTCACACCTCAACGATGTATTTAAGCTCGACTATTTCGCCGTCTCACTACCCGATTTGCAGATCTGGGACGATGACCTCACAAAGCGAAATCATCAAAACTGCCTGAACCTGATTAAATTGGGAGAATTCGGTTTATCGGCAATCTGAAATTAAAAAGGCTGTTATTATTATGAATTCAATATTCCAATCATTTATTGGTTTTAAATGGTTTAAAGGAAAAGTTACACAATGTTTCACAGAGTTCACACAGTGTTACACAATATTTTTCAGCAAACAATTTGACGCTGTAAAGTAAAACTAAACCTTAAAATCTGCGCTTTACCCAGTGAAACACTGTGTAACTTATTTTACATTCAGCTTCTTCTGAGTTTGTCTTTGAAGCCAAAAAAAGCTCTAGTAAGCTCTAATAACCGCTTAATAATTACTTCCTCTTCTGATCTTCAAGCCGATATTCCTTCTTTTCCTTCTGATCGGTTTGCATATCTTTCACATCATCAATCAGTGGTGAGTTTTTCACCGCTTTCCAATCAAACTTTTCATCCAGTGGCGTTAATGCCTTCTTCGGATCAAAAATCAGTGAATCAACTGAAACCGCGTTGTAAGGAGTAAAATCTGGCGTAGCAATGAACATGTCAGAAAAATCGGTTGCAGCTGCATCATACTGATTTAAATACGGCATTCCGAGCACATTCCAGAAAGTTTTAAAAATACTTCCAAAGCTATAGTGAACCTTCGAAACGTAATTCCGCTTCACATATGGCGAAATAACCATTAGTACACTGCGATGAGCATCAATATGATCGATTCCGTTTTGAGCATCATCTTCGGTAATTACGATGGCCATGTTCTTCCAGAAAGGGGTGTGCGACAAGTATTCAACGATACGGCCAACAGCAAGATCATTGTCAGCCATGTAACTTTCCCTGAATGGATAACCAGACTCCGGACGTTCGTCGGCGCCATGGTCGTTAGGGATAATCACGGTAATGATGGATGGCATTTCGATCTTAGGTGTTATCCATTTTTCGTCAAATTCCTTCATGAACTGATGGATCCTAAACTGATCCGGAATGGCCATATTGTAAGTCGGATAAACTTTTGAAGTTCTTGAAAACATGGGAAGTGGAACCGGAAAATTGACATAGTGCTTTAGACCAGTATATTTGAATGATTCGTCATAGAAGGCAGGTTCGAACATTGTGCCAAAACCGAAGTTGTAAAATTCAACTTTATTCCGTTCGAGATGATCCCACATCGAACCGGCTTCGTTGTAATCTTCGGGATAGATAGCTCCTGCCGAACCGTTCATCCCTAAACTGCCGGGTGCTTTCGACTTTGGATTGTATTTCCGGTTGCCTCCGTAACTTGCCGGAACTGTCGACTCAACCCATTCGTTTGGGTAAGTATTTACCAGCCAGCGATGGCCGTCGGCTGAAACATCCGAATCGACATAGAAATTGTCTGATACCGCAAATTCTGTGACCAATTTCAAATGATTGGGCATTACCGTTGCATTTTCAATTTTTGATGTTTTTTTCCGGTTTGTGAATGTCGCGTTACGACCATAACGGGCAATTGTTGGATCTCCGTTTCCCTTTTTAATTTGTCCAAAAATTTCATCATAAGTGCGGTTTTCCTTCGAGATAAAAACGAGGTATTTGATCGGCGATTCTTTTTCGCCTCCATAAATTGGAATTGGATTTCCTGCTCTTCTCTTTTGCACTTTGCGATATTCTTCAATCAGGTAATTGTTGCTGATTACCTGTTCAGTAAGACCTTGCAGTTGTTTGTCGGAAGGAATTTCCATTACAGAAACCGTTCCTTTCATTAAATTGCCAATGTAACTTCCGGCATTTCCTTCCTTAAATACTTTACCACCATTTGGGCCGCTACCAAAACCTTTTGCATTGCTGACCACCAGCGTTTTGCCGTCGGGAGTAACTTCAAGTTTTGATGGAAACCAGCCTGCCGGAATATGACCAATAACTTTAAGTGAAGGAATATCAATCACTCCGATCGCATTTACTCCTGATTCGGCGACATAAAGTCTTTTCTGATCGGGTGAGATGGTCAGTCCGAAAGGGATAACACCACGAAACTGCTTCACCGCAGGATGCAATTTAAGCGATATCTCTGTGGCAATGGTATCGCGAATGACATCGATCACCGAAATATTGTCGTTTGTTCCATTACT
>JAAFHB010000138.1 GCA_010906965.1 Mariniphaga sp.
CGTGGGCTTACACCCACGGTTATTCAGATTAGGTCCTTTCAGGACGAAATCCATTTTTTAAAATGCGACAAGAAATAGTTCCTATTACTTATTACCCACATCAAACGTTATAGAGCCATTTTTTTTAACACAATTAATATTTGTTCAAAATATTTTTCTTACCTTTCACGACCTTATTACTTACCGGTTTTTTACGATTTGTTTAATTGTTGTATTGATGCAATTTTATTTACTGTAAATTTCTAAACTATGGAACAAAGAGAATTTAATTTTTTAAACATGACCGACCGTGTGTTGGCTCACATGCTTGTTGGAAAACTGATCTGGGAAAATGAACCCGAAATTGTTGAAGTTGTAGCGGTGATTGAACAGCGAAGAAGCGACATAGCCAAAAAAGGGGCTGTTGAGGCTGGTCTGTCGGGTAAAGGATACACTTCGGCAAAAGACAACACCCTCGACACGATTGCGACTAAAACCTGCAAGCTGAGTAAGAAAATCAGCGGATATGCCAAGAAAAAGGGGCTTTTGGAACTGATTCCACTGGTGAATGTATCTGTTACCACGATCTCGCGCGGACCCGAAAAAGAGGTGATCAACCGTTGCAGGGCCATCACAGATATTGCGGTTAATCACATTGAAAACCTTGCCTCTTTCAGCGTAAAAAACGATGAAATTGAGCTGATCAAAAAACTGATCTTCGAGTATCAAAATCATATCGATAACCGGAGCAATACCAATATCTCCAAATCCTCCTCGGGCGAAGATATCGCCAATGATATCGGTGCGATACGCCATCAACTCGATATTCTCGACGACCTGGTTGAAGGTTCATTGGAGGACAATACCTTTATTCGGGAATACAAAGCCTCCCGCCTAATCGACGATTACGGCAGGGGCAAAACACTGAAAAATAAAGACGAAGCATAGGTTTCGCACACGTTGTAAGTAATGGTAGCCGGAAATATCGCCAATCAACAGCGATATTTCCGGTTTTTTTTTGGAACTGCGTTTTAACATCACGGAACTGCGTTTTAACATCACAGAACTGTATTGTAACATCACGGAACTGTATTGTAACATAGCAGAACTGCATTGTAACATCACGGAACTGTATTGTAACATAGCAGAACTGCATTGTAACATCACAGAACTGCGGTGTAACCTGACAGAGCGGCAGTGTAACCTGACAGGACGGCATTGTAACATTACAGAACTGAATGGCAACAACGCAGAACTGTGTTGTAACCTCACAGAACAGCACCGTAACCTCGCAGAACAGTGCATAGACCCGGCAAAGAGGCAGGTGAATCGGGCAGCCGGGATGCGAATTTGTATGCAGCGCGGCGGTTTTGCTTGTAAAGTTGCGATTAATCGCGTCTTTACGGACGAACGGTCCAATTAATCGCGTCTCTACGAATGAATGATTCAGCCAAATCTGCGAAAATCAGCGGTGCTTTCAACTGCGTCATCTGCGTTCCTATCGTTTCCCTTTTTTAACAAAACAAGATTCGTTCAGCATCGCTCCGAATTTTAAAACAGTCTCTGAATCACACCATCATCAATTTATACTATCTTTGAACATCATCCGAAATTTGTTGTTTATGATCAGGTTGAATGCTTAAAAATATTGTATAGTTATATGAAAAAAGCGGTTAAAATTATTGTTTTCTTTGTTATTCCGGCTCTTATTGCGTTGGTTATTTTTGCATTAGTTGCATTGCCACCTGTCGCAAAGAACTACATCAACAAACATGGAAAAGAGTATACCGGTCGGAAATTATCCGTTGACCAGATCCGGATCAACTACTTTACATCAACTTTCCACGTGATCGGTTTCACGATGTTTGAAGCCGACGAGCAGGCGCCTTTTGTCGCTTTCGATTCCTTAACGGTCGATATCAATCCGCTTCGTTTGTTTTCATCTGAATTGGACATTGAGAAATTTCGTATCGTCAAACCAGAAGTGACCATCACGCAGCAGGATAGCGTCTTTAATTTCGACGATATCATTGCCTTCATCAATTCGAAGCCAAAGACAGATACGGTAAGTAAGCCTTCGGGCCCGTTCAAATATGTGATGAAAAATATTTCACTGGCAGGGGGGAAGCTTACTTATAACGATAAGGGAATTAATTATACGAATATCATGAGCAACCTGGGATTTGTGATCCCATACATCAGTTACAACCGCGAAGAGATTAGCGAGGCAGGGCTCAAATTTTATTTCGAAAATGGCGGTTTCCTCCAGGCGTTGGCAGGTTATAATCAGAAATTAGGGGCTTACAACGCCGATCTCACGGTCAGCAAACTTGATATTTCGCCATTCCTCCCTTATATGAAACCCTATTTCAGGTTTAAAAGCTACGAAGGAATTGCCGATGGTAAATTTCATATACAGGGGAATATCAATAACCTCGATTCGATGATGATTCGCGGCGATGCAAACGTGGCAGATTTTGCATTAAAAGATCTTTCGGACCGTAAGGTTTTGGGCGCAGCAAAAGGCAATGTAACGATGGCTAATTCTTACCCGATGAAGTATGTTTTTAATTTCGATAAGATTACACTCACCGAGCCCTATCTCTTCTTCGAGATGAAGGACTCGACGAATAATTTCCTTAATTTAATGGTCGATGATACGGTCAGCAGCGCTGGCAGCAGCAGCGAACCCTTCGAATATTACTACCGGGTCAATCATTTTAAAATAGATAAAGGGCTGGTCGATTTCAGGGATAATACATATGGGGAACCTTTTGATTATCATCTCGATGAAATAGCGCTCAAAGTTGACTCAATTTCTTCGGTTAATAAGTGGATTACGGCTTATTCGACAGCGCGGCTCAATAAGAGGGGCAAGCTAAAGGCTGAACTCGGAATTAATCCGTCAGATCCTTATGAACTGAAAGTGAACTATGTGGTCACTAATTTTCAATTGAGTGATCTGAATATTATTTCACGCTATTACGTGGGTTTCCCGTTTTTACTTGGAAATATGTATTACGAAGGAAAAACGACAATCACAGCCCGTCAGCTTACAAGCGAGAATAAACTGATTGTCCGAAATGCCAAACTGGGTAAAAAGAGCAAAGGATTAATGAATATACCGCTGAAACTGGCACTTTATTTATTAAAAGACGTTCATGGAGACATTATCCTCGACCTTCCGCTTTCGGGTGATTTAAACGACCCAAAAACTAAAATAGGTAGGCTTGTATGGCAGGTATTTAAAAATGTTATTGTGAAAGTTGTTTCATCTCCGTTCAGGGCTTTGTCAGGACTGATGGGAGTCGATCCGGATGAGATAAAAGGCGTTGAGTTTAACTACTCGGATACTATATTAACCAATAGTCATCTGCGCAGGGTTAAGCTGTTCACTGAATTAGCGAAGAAAAAGCCCGATATGAATATTGAAATTGCCTATTACAATGATGCCGAACTCGAAAAACAGGCGATTGCCGTTGAAGAGGCCGGTAAACTTTTTAAGGCGGCGACAGGTACCGATTACAGGAAAGAGAAAGATCTGTTTACTGCTTTTATCGCTAAAAAGCTTCAGTCAGATACTATGAATATGATTGCCGGAAGTGTGCAAATGATCGGAAATCAAAAGCTTGATTCGATACAAAATAGTTTTGCACAAAAACGGATCAGCAAGCTAGAGGCGGCATTGCATGCTGCCGACGACTCAACAAGGATCAAAGTACTAATTCCCAATAAGGAGGTCCCGGAGAACGTGGGTAGCCGGCCTGTATTTGAATTAAAATTTTCGATAGATGAATAAAATTTCGCGCAAGGTTTTCTTAATGATCATCTCGGCTGTTTTCATGATTTTAACGGTCGGGTCGTTTTACTTTTATACGAATTTCAACCGGCTGATCTCCGATGCAATTATGCGGAGCTTTAACGCAAATGTGATCTCCGATGTGTATGATTTAAACTTCGATCGTGTGAATATCAATATATTCACACGAGAGGTAAAAATTCGTCATGTGGTGATTGCCCCAAAAAAAATCCCGTTGCAACCTTATCCGTACATCAATAGCTCGTTTGTTTTGAAAACCAGCCGGATCGATCTGAATGGTGTTGATATTTACGCGTTGCTAAAACAGAACAGACTACAGATAAGTACTATCGAGATTGAAAAGCCTGAGATTGCCGTACAACTGAAAGGCCGGAATCATGTGTTTGTCCCGTTTAAAGCGGGCGATAAATCTTCGGAAGCGAAGATTGAACAGCTTAAAAGGTTCCTCGATTCCTATTTCTTAAAAGAGCTGGTACTTCGCGATGCTGCACTGTCGATGGAAGACGAACACGAAGGCAGCAGTTACAAAATAGGGGCATTGAATATATTTATGAGCGATATTCAGCTCCGGCAACTTACAGGCGTTGATTCCCTCACATTCCGCAAGGCCGATTTAGGGATGAGCGGTTTGGTAATTCATACAAAATCAGGTGGGTTTAAATCGATGGAATCGAAGAACTACCAGCTGAATGTCGATTCGTTTGCCATTCAGCAGCGGTCCGATACAGTTATTTTCCAGGTGGGGAATTATACAACACGGATTCAGGACTGGAAGCTGGTGACGTCGGACAGCACTTACCTGATTGGCGCTCAACTGGTGGAGTTATCGCAGCGCGAAAAGGCAGTACACATCACCGATGCGGTGTTGAAGCCAACCGTCAGCCACGAGGAATTCAATCAGCAAAACAAGTATCAGAAAGAATTGTATTCCATCACCGTAAAAAAGGTCGATCTGTTAGACATTGCCTTTAGCCGTCTCCAGTCCGACCGGGCAGTATTTATCGGACAGCTTAACCTCGACAGCGCGGATGTTTTAATTTACAGGGATAAAACAAAGGAGGTCGATATGAAACGATTTCCTGAATTTCCGGGACAACAATTAAACAGCATTGGTATTCCATTAACAATTAAGGAACTAAAAATAGCAACATCGAAACTAGAATACCAGGAAAAGAAAGTGGATGGCGATTTGGCGAGCGTTAAAATAAGCGGTTTGAATGTAAAAGCTCAAAATATTTCGAATCGACTACCTGGTTCTACACTTGCGGTAAAGGCCGATGGGCATATCGAGAACAAAATCCCATTTAATTTAGCACTGGCGTTTAGTTATACAAAGCCGGAGTTTAGTTTTAAAGGTGCCATCAAACCTTTCGAATTGAAAGATTTAAATCGTGTAATCGAGGCATTTGCCCCTACGAGTGTCAAGACGGGTTTCGTTGATGCGATTAATTTTTCAGGAAATGGTTATCCGCGCGAATCATCAGGCGATATGGAATTCCTGTATCACGAACTTGAATTAATAGTCGACGTGAAAAAATATTCGAAGTTTAAAAATAGTATGATCTCGTTTGCCGCAAACAACTACTTGAATTCCAGTAATCCGGCTTCAACTGATAAAGCCGCCAGGATCGTGAAATTCAATGTTGTCCGCGATCGTAATAAAGGGTTTATGAATCTGGTGATTAAATCGGTCGTATCCGGATTGCAGGAAACGATGGTTCCTTCGAAAGAAAACCGCAAGCTGAACCGTGAAACGAAAAAAGCGCTGAAAAAGGAACAGAAGGAGCAGGACAAGAAGAGAGAGATTGAAAGCGGTGAAAGAACTCGAAAATAAACTGGATAATTTTCAGTTCGAAATAATCGAATCGAAACTCATCCCGCAGAATAAAGGAAAGGCCTTCATCATCAGCGACCAAATTGGCTGTGTCGCCACTTCCGAAACTGGCAGTCGCGATAGCCCTTGCTTTTCATTGAATTAACTTATTTAGTTAATCACATCAATGCATTTGTAAAAACGACGCGTGTACATATTTGAGCCAAGATCACTGATGGTAACACCCTTTGATTTACCCGAAGATGAATGTATAAATTTGGAATTCATTCCATCGGCTTCGCAAATAATTCCTACATGTCCAATACGGGTTTTATCTTTAAAACCATAAAAGACGATCACATCGCCCACTTTAAATTCTGCTGGTTTTAATGATTTCCCAACTGCTTCATAAGATTTGGAACTCCGGGGTAAGTTTATTTTGTAATTACTAAACACGTATTTTACAAAACCCGAGCAATCAAAACCTTTTTTAGGGCTGCTGCTGGCAAAATGATAAGGAGTGCCTAGCAGTTTTTTTGCAAACCGGATGAGGTCAGCTCTTTTAATGCCTGCAAAAGTGCTGGTCGTTTCATCCGATTCCAAATTCGGTGCTTTGCTTTTGGATTGCGATGAAAAGGAGATCAGCAATAATAAAATAATAAAAGAAATCTTAATTCTCATTGTAATTCAGTTATTTACTAAGTTAATCGCTTGTTGAAACAAGCGTTGCTTTAAATAAAAATTACCTGTTGTAATTCAAATTTGCAATTATTTCCGGCGACAAAGTAGGTATTTGATTTAGATTGACCAAATCGGACAGGTCAGAATGAATGTAATTTCAACAAAATATCTTAACTCACTGCATTTATTGTCCGACCAATGGGGAGTAGTATAGTGAAAAAGTAATTGTTTTTGGCCAGAATAGGGAGGTTGGGAAATGGTCATCATTCAGTTATTCAGCCGTTTCATCGTGTTGCCATTGAAGTGCCGTCTAAATGTGTGAATAATGTAACTTATTGCCAAAGTTGTGTAACGCTTACCAGATGCTACCACCTACCTTTATACGGAATGCTGAATAACATGCACTCCTGCTTCGCCAGTTGCGATAATTAACAGTAAATAGCATGCAAAGAGAGAAATTAGAATTGCTTGTTTCCGAGAGAAGCAACCCTTGTGTTACGATTTCAATGAATACACACCGCACTCATTCTGATAGCAGTAAGGATGTGGCTGTACTAAACGACCTTTTGAAAGAGGCCCGGGAACAGGTGATGAACGGGTATGACCAAGGTTCTGTCAGTGATTTGCTTGCCAAAATCGGGAACATCGGGGAAGAGATAGACGTGAACAATAATCTGGACAGTTTACATATTTTTCTCTCAAATTCGACATGCGAAATAGTAAAGGCCCCTTGGTCAACACCGCACGACAGAGCATATGTTTCAGAGGGATTCTGGGTCAAACCCCTGATTAAAGTATTCAACCGCTCGGAAGAATATCTCATTCTTTTAATATCACAGACGGGGGCTAAACTGCTTCATGCTGTAAATGATGCCATTCTGGATGAAATAAAAAATGATGATTTTCCCAATACCGAAAATCCTCATTCAAATGATAATTTATATGCCAGTGATTCCAAGGCTGCTGATAATCTGGTTCGCGAATACCTGAACAAACTGGATAAAGCTGTTGTAAGAGTATTCAATCAAACCAACCTGAAATGTGTTGCGGTTTGTACAGAGGATACTAATAGCCGGCTTATGCAAATGGCAGACAAGCCTTACATTTATTTGGGACATACCACTATCGATTATAATAAACAGGCATTTCACCAGATTTCGTCTAAGGTATGGGAAATCGTGAAGGGACAGCGCGTAATCCGCGAACAGGAAGCGCTTGATGAAATGCAGGAAGCAGCTGGTCATAGTAAGGTTATTACGAAATTGGCTGATATTTTCAAAGCAGTAAAGGAGGGTAGGGGAGACCTGTTAATTGTCCATGATGATTTTCACCAGGCTGTAAAAATGACGGGTGAGTTTACATTTAAATTAGTTGAGGATGATAACCTGCCTGATGTAATAGACGATATCTCAAGCGAAATTGCATGGGAAGTGATTTCAAAGAAAGGCCGTGCAATTTATACAAATATGGAGGAGATGAAAACTTTGGGCAATATAGCTCTTAAAGTAAGGTATTAATCGATATCTATTTATACTCTTATGCCGCCTGCGGTATGCTCTATCTTATTGCAGGTATCGCAGCTGAAGGCATTTTCCGCTCTGTCGACACTTCCGAGTGGACGGATGTTTTTAATTATATACGCGATCATCACCTAAAGATGCAGTGATCGTTGAAGGCGGGTATATCGGTATCGAAATGGCTGAGCACTTCTGGAAAGAAATATCGAAGTCAAACTACTGGATATGGCTTCCGAAGTGATGATAACAGTGCGAATGTCATCTTTTCAATATTATAAAATTGGAATAAAATGATGTTTGTTCTAAGGAGCTTTTTACGCCAAAAGTTTCTCCAATTTCAATTTTCACTTTTCCCAGTCGGGCATTTCTATGGTCTGTAAATCATGGAATTTTTGGGTGTGGTCACGGTAAATCAGGTGGCAAAGTTCATGAATAATCACATACTCAATACAAACTTTTACAAGTTGTTTTAGGACAATCTCGGGTTCAAAAGGCTCATTGCCTCCCCAAAATTTATTATGAACTTTAAAACCACCTCCTTTGGTGGTGGTTATGTATAAACGGCTATGCCTGAAAATTGTTAATTTCGTGGCATGAGTAATTTTAAGAAATTAAGTCATGTCATTTATCGTTGTACATACCATATTGTATGGACGCCAAAATACAGATTCCGTGTTCTTGAAGGTCTTATCAAAGAATTGCTGGCCAAAGATATTCAGATGTTGTTGGAATGGAAATCATGTGAAATGGTAGAAATGAATATTCAAATTGATCACATTCACCTGATAGTAAGCATTCCACCGAAAATATCGATTTCTCAAATGATGGGGATTTTGAAAGGGAAAACGGCGATCAAAATCTTCAAAAGTTATCCTCAATTGAAAAAGAAGCCCTATTGGGGCAATCATTTTTGGGCAAGAGGATATTGTGTCGACACAATTGGTCTTGACGAAGAAAAAATCAAGAAGTATGTCATTTACCAAGAAAAACAAGAACGTGTGGAAGAGCAACAGAATATCGACTTTGGCCCCTTATAGGGGCTTTTCAAGTCCACCTTCTCGGATGGTGGATTCTTTAATTATTGATTCAGTTGAAATCTTGTGTGCAAATGACAAAAATCAGGCGTTTACAAAATATTTGTAAACGCCTGATTCTCAATTTGTGACCCTGGAGAGACTCGAACCCCCAACCTTCTGATCCGTAGTCAGATGCTCTATCCATTAAGCTACAGGGCCATTTTCTTGAAAGCGGTGCAAAGATAATCAGATTTTGGAGACCAAAGCAACGCATCCTGTTTTTTTTGGAAATTGGCACAAATAATGGAAAATTCCAATATATTTGCATGTTATTTTTAATTGTTCTTAATAAGAATTAGCGTGCGTCTTTCGGAAGTTGAAGAAAATAAAAGAGTTGTAATCACTAAAGTCCTGGGACATGGGTCGTTTCGAAGGCGGATCTCAGAAATGGGATTTGTTGCAGGGAAAGAGGTCATTGTACTTAAAAATGCCCCTCTGCGTGATCCTGTTGAATACCAATTACTAGGATATAACGTTTCATTGCGCAGGGCCGAAGCCGATCTGATTGAAGTAATTACCACAGAGGCTGCAATGAAGCTCATAAAGCCTGATTTCGATGGTACCATCGACATGGACGAATTGAAAACTTCGGCGCGTGAGAACGGGAATACAATTCATGTGGCTTTGGCCGGAAATCCAAATTGCGGTAAAACAACATTGTTTAATCGCGTCACCAATTCGAACGAGCATGTTGGTAATTACAGCGGTGTAACCGTTGATGCCAAGATTGCCTCCTTTCAACGGAAAGGTTATACATTTAAACTAGTCGATCTTCCCGGGACCTATTCATTAACCGCATTTTCGCCTGAAGAGTTATATGCACGGAATTACATTGTCGAACAAACGCCCGATATTGTTCTGAATGTGATCGATTCAACTAATCTCGAAAGGAATATGTTCCTTACAACTCAGTTGATCGATATGGATATCAAGGTGGTGATTGCGCTGAATATGCATGATGACCTGGTAGCCGGTGGCGCAAAACTTGATTGTGATAAGTTGGGCAAATTGCTTGGTATTCCAATTATTCCCACGATATCGAGCAAAGGGGAGGGGCTTGACAAGTTGTTTGATGAAATTATTGAAGTCTACGAAGACAGGAATCCGGTTGTTCGGCATATCCATATTAACTATGGCGAAGAACTCGAAAAATCGATAGAAATCCTCCGAAAGGAGATTAAAAAAGATAAGCCAGGCGGCGTGGTCCTTTCATCCAGATATTTAACCATCCGGCTTTTGGACAAAGATCCGGAGGCATTGAAAGTTCTTGAGACATCTTCTAACTACGAACGAATCAGCGCGATTACACAGGGCGAGATTGCGCGGCTTAAATCCAGGTTGAACGATGAGAGTTCGCATCTGATAACCGATGCGAAATTCGGGTTTATTGCCGGCGCGCTGAAAGAAACATATATTCCTGGGGTGCAATGGCGTTATGCGATTACCGGAAAGATTGATCATTTGGTTACGCACCGGATCTTTGGATTTCCGATTTTCTTGTTCTTCATGTTTGTGACCTTTTTTGCGACATTCAGGTTGGGCGCATACCCCATGAACTGGATCAGCGATGGTGTTACAATTATTTCTGATTTCATTAAAGCGACAATGCCATCCGGAATGTTTAAAGATCTGCTTACTGACGGGATCATCAACGGGCTGGGAAGCATTATCGTTTTTGTGCCGAATATTCTGATCTTGTTTTTCTTCACTTCATTAATGGAAGACACCGGGTATATGGCGCGAGCTGCATTTATTATGGATAAGCTGATGCATAAAATCGGACTGCACGGGCGTTCGTTTATCCCGATGGTGATGGGATTCGGGTGTAATGTGCCGGCAATCATGGCAACGCGTACGATCCGAAACCGCAGCGACCGTTTACTTACGATGCTGATTATCCCGTTTATGTCGTGCTCTGCCCGTTTGCCGGTGTATATTGTGCTGATCTCTGCTTTTTTTAAGGATTACCCGGCCATGGTTTTAACGGGCTTATACCTGCTTGGAATCTCAATGGCGATTGTCATGGCCAAGATTTTAAACCGAACCATCTTCAAACGGAAAGAAACGCCTTTTGTAATGGAACTTCCTCCTTACAGGATGCCGGTTCTGCGAAATACGATGTTGCATATGTGGGACAAGGCAAGTCAATATTTCAAAAAAATTGGAGGTACCATACTTGTGGCGGTAGTTATTATCTGGGCACTCGAATATTTTCCAAGAAATGAGGAAAATTTGCACCCAAAAACGGTGACTGCCGGTTCCAGTGATACTCACGATTGGCACGTCCAGTCGCAGATCGAAAACTCCTATCTTGGAATGATAGGACGTACTATTGAACCATTGATCAGGCCATTGGGCTTTGACTGGCGCATGGGTATTTGTCTTGTTGCCGGCATTCCTGCAAAAGAGATTGTTGTGAGTACAATGGGTGTACTTTACGAGACAGGAAAAGATGATCAGAAAAGCAGGGAATTGTTACCTGAAATATTGCAATCGGAAATCTATTTTTCGGGGCCAAAAATAGGGGCGAAGATTTTTAACCAGGCAGTTGCTCTTTCTTTTCTGGTTTTTGTATTACTCTATTTTCCGTGCATAGCGGTTATCGCCACTATAAAACGGGAGTCGGGCAGCTTAAAATGGGCTTTATTTACTGTCTTTTACACCACGGCCTTTGCGTGGATTGCTGCCTTTTTTACTTATAATATAGCTTTACTTTTTATTACGCACCCTTAATCTACTATTAGTTATGCAAGAAATTCTAACTTGGATTGTCGTAATCGTTGCTGTTATTTTTTTGGCGGTTAAAGCGTCAAAATCGTTAAAGTCATTCAATAAATCTGATAATTGTGATGGCTGTGGCAGTTCGTGCTCGGGTTGCCCGGTTGCTCCCGCAAAACGGAAAATAAAAAATACCTGAAAAAAATTCCGTCAAAAAAAAGGTTAAAGAACTAAGTTATTTATCCTTTAACCTTTATCCTTTAACCTTTATCCTTTAACCTTTAGTCTTTAACCTTCCTGCTTTAGAACAACAGTAACTGAATGTTCTAAATTTCGTTCGTGATGTGTTTGCTGTCTTTTTTCTCTTTTGTCATTCTGGCAACAGAGGCAATTTCTATAAAAGATGTTCCACCGCCAACTCCAAAATTCCCGCCTACATAGACAACCGTATCGTTTTCGGTAATTTTTCCGCGTGCTTCGAGGTCAAGCAGTGATGATTCAACTAATTTGTGTTTATTCTTTTTCGAGACGATCTGGCTGGCCTGAACGCCATATGAAAGAGCTAGTTCGCGTTTGACCCGACCATCGTGACACTTCGCATAAACAGGTCGTGGACTTCTAAAAGCTGAAATATATCGGGCAATTTTACCAGTTAGTGTATCTGTTACAATCGCAGCGACATTTAATTCATTCGCAGCCATCACAGCTGCTTCTGCTAAGAATGCAGATACTTCATTGTCGAGACGTGGAACAGGTAAATCATTGCGCCTATCTTTACTCGATTCAATTTCAACTGCAACACGTGTCATCAGAGCAACGGCTTCAATGGGATACTGTCCATAAGCCGTCTCGCCAGATAACATAATGGCATCGGTTCGATCGAAAATTGCGTTGGCAACATCGCTTACTTCTGCTCTTGTTGGCCGCGGACTGTTAATCATTGTGTGCAGCATTTGAGTTGCAATAATTACCGGTTTTTTTCGCTCAACACATTTTCTGATCAACCTCCGCTGTATAGCCGGAATCTTCTCTGCCGCGATTTCGATGCCAAGATCACCCCTGGCAACCATGATTCCATATGAGTAATCAAGAATCTCGTCGATATTGTTAACCCCTTCGGTATTCTCGATTTTTGAGATAATTTTTATTCGGCTGTTTTTTGCATCCAGTATTTTCTGAACCGCCAAAACATCTTCTTTATTGCGCACAAAGGAGTGAGCTACAAAATCAATATCATGATCAGCCGCCCATTCGATGAACATTTTATCTTTTTCGGTAATTGGAGGCAGTGAGAAAGAGACGGCTGGCGTATTAATACTTTTTTTGTTTTTAATCTCTCCGTCGTTGCAAACGACAACTTCGAGGGCATCGCCAACTTTCGCAGTGATTTTTAATTCGAGTTCACCATCATCGATTAACATGGAAGATCCGATAGGAACATGTTCAGCAAATTGGGCATAATCAACAATTAATAAGCCATCTGATGATTGTTCATCCCCACCTTTTACCAGAAGTTTGTCTCCTGCTTTTACAACAATGGGATTTACTATATTTTTGGTTCTGATTTCAGGTCCTTTTGTATCAAGAAGGATCGCAATACAATCGCAAACACTCCTGACATTATCGACAATTTTCAAGGCAGTTTCAGGGGTTTGATGAGCGGTATTTATCCGAACTACGTTCATTCCGGCATCAAACAGCGCCTGTAAAAACTCTACCTCGCAGTGCTTGTCTGAGATTGTAGCCACTATCTTAGTGTGCTTCATTGTATTCATGATCAACAATATTAAATTTCTATTCGGATGCGAAGGTAGTCCAATTTCAGGACGCAGAGGATAGCTCCTCTTGCATCGCGCCGGGATACCATTGGTCAAATATAGCACAAATAATTGAATATGTGCATGCTCAGGCTAATCAACCGGTATCGGATATGACCGATTAATTAACGAATTGTTAATCATGCCCCACCTCA
>JAAFHB010000139.1 GCA_010906965.1 Mariniphaga sp.
GATGCAGCGCCTTGACATTGGGATGCAGCGCCTTGACATTGGGATGCAGCGCCTTGACATTGACATGCAGCGCTCATATATTGAGATGCAGCGTACATATATTGTGCGGACCGATTCTAAAAAACTGCAAATTATTTTGCCATCTGTAATAATTGCAACCATTAAAACGACTAACCAGACAGTATCCAATCTACCTGAAAGTGAAAGATGAATTTATAACGCTGATCAATAAGCACCAGGGGATATTACAGAAAATCTGTAATATCTATTTCTACCGGAATCCCTGCAAAGAGGACTACTACCAGGAAATTCTGATCCGGCTTTGGAAAGCATACCCGGGTTTCAGAAATCAGTCCTCTTTCTCAACCTGGCTTTACAGGGTTGCATTAAATACAGCCATCGATCTTATCCGCAAGGAAAGTCTCAGGCCGCGACAAACTGAACTATCAAAATCGGAATACAATATCCCCGAAAAGGAATCCGGTGCAGAATCCGATCAGAAAGATAAACTCTACCAGGCCATCAGTCATTTGTCGGATCTGGAGAAAGCGATCATCGTTTTACACCTCGAAGAATACAGCTACCACGAGATTGGTGAGATAATTGGCATTTCGGAAGGCAATGCGGGTGTCAGGATCAGCAGGATTAAAAATCAACTTATTAAAATACTGGAAAATGGAAAGCACTGATTTAAAACAGATGTGGCAGAAAGCGCATCTTCAAAACGGGGAGAAGATAAGTGATGGTGTCAGCATCGAAGAAATGATAAAGATGAATCACTGCAAAACGATTTCGCAGGTCCTGTCCGACATAAAATTGAGAATTCTTTTGTATACTTTGATCCTATCAATTTTTATTGGTCTGATGCTGTATGCTTTTGTTTATCTTGGGATTCACTTCACAATCAGTTCAATTGTGCCGTTTTCATTGGTCGGACTGTTTCTTCTTGTTTCGACAACGATGGAGATAAACAGGTTAATCGTTTTTACCCGGAATGCCGATAATCTCCCGGTGCAACAGTCGCAGAACTACTTTCGCAGAAAATTGAGACAGATAAAGACCATTGACTTTTTATCGTATCTGATCCTTTTGTACTTGTTGGCAATCATTGTAATAAGGGGCTATATCCAGGATATTGGGGGAGTAAAGAATTTGTCAGGTTCGAATGTATTTCAGCCATTTATCCTGATTTTCATTACAATCCTACTTTTGACTCCCTGGTTTATTAAATACCTGAACAATCAGCGGTACAGAAAAATAGATTCGGATCTTAATAACCCGACCGAATTATGATGCTTCTATACACTATTTGTATGGTATATAATTTTCCCAGAACCACGGCGTAAATGTATCCCCAATTGCGTTGGACAGCAATTCTTTAAAAATACTTTCACCATTGTCGTTATTGGTCATGATAACAATTGCGATCTCTTTGTCAGGAAAACAAATGGAATAATGGCCCCAGCCATCGTCATGCCCTTCCTTAAAAAATGCCGGACCGTAAGGGGTTTTCAGGACACCAACTCCCAGCCCATAACTTAACTGGATATTATCATTGTCATTGCAGTCAATTAAAGCATTAGGTCCGAATTGTTGCCTGGACCTGATGCGCACCTGAGGCTTAATCATTTCATCGAAACTTGCTTTGGTCAAACCCTGGTGCTGAATCAGAGCAGTATAAAATTTTGTGTAATCAGCTAAAGTAGTGCTCATAGAACCACCTGCACTTGCTTCGTTCCATTTCATCAAATCATATGGTTTTCCATTTGCATTATGCCCTAAACATAAATTGCCACCGAAGCGTTTTTGCCAGATATGACTTGTATTCAACATTCCCAGAGGTTTAAAAACCCTCTCCTGCGAAATTGTTTCATAGTCTTTCCCCGTAATTTGTTCGACAACAAATTGGAGCAGGTAAATTCCTTCACCCGAATAACTATACCTGGTTCCAGGTTCGAATTTGATTTTCAGTTTTTTGTCCGCTTCAAACCATCTCCAGTTGGGAAAACCGGTTGTATGAGTGAGACACATTCGTCCGGTAATACGTTTATATCGCCAATCATTTCTTAAATCCTGGTATCCCTTTTTCCATCCTTTTATCTGATAGTCAACCAACGGCTTAACAAGGTATTCAACCAAGGGTTTATCCAGATCAATTCGCTTTTCCTGTACCAGTTGCATGACGATATAAGCAAACACCGCCTTACTAAAAGATGCCCCATAAAGTACCGTTGATGTTTTAAGCGGAACTTTGTCCGGAACATTTGCCTGTCCGAATGCCTGTGTAAAAACTGGTTTGTTATTGTTGAAAACTGAAATACAAACGCCTGACACATTTGCATCCTTCATCAGAGATTCAATTTTATTTCGCAGCAAACCATTTGAAATCGTTGTTCCGTCAATCAGGGTAATGGTCTGCCCAAAAGACATTGTTTGAAGAAATAAGAACAACATTAAGAGTAGATTTTTCTGCTTCATATAATGGTTGATTGTTCTATTTCTTTCTCTCTTTTATAGCTTTGGCAATCTGTAATATAAGCACGCCTGACAAAGCTCCGATCGCCCAAATGCTTAAAAATTCAACTGTTCGAATGGTGTCATCAGAAAACATTCTAAAATAATTACCGATTGTAACAATTAAAAGGACGGCTGGAATAACAATTGCTTTTGTTGTCATATTTCTGTTTATTAATGATATACTTCTGAATTTTAATGAATCACTGCTAAAGGATTAAAAGGCACTATTTCTTCAACTTCAAGTCCTTATAATCAAATCATAACAATTGATTGAACTCTAACCGTTCCCCGTCAGGGCCAAGGATATTGAAATATTTACAACCATTTTCCCAGAAAGGGAGAAAAACAGGCTCTTCCTCAATGACATGAAACGATGCGTTCTTTAACAGGGTAAAAGCTGAATCAATATTCGCCACATCGAATGTAATATGATCGATATGCCCATCTTTCCGGGCTCTAATCTCATTTAATTTATGGTCCGGCAATTGGTACAATTCGATGATGACTACCCCATTTTTCATCATCACGCATATACCGGTTTCGCCATCGTCCTGAAATGGTGACTGCATCGCTTTATTAAAGCCCAGACTTCTATAAAAAGCCTCAGAAACTATGACATCCGTAACCGGAATACCCACATGCTGCAGGCGGTTGGTAAGATTAGAAATTTGCTTTTCCATAATGGGTTCGTTTTTATATTCAATTGACAATAGTTTTTTGAGTATCAACCCTTCCGGAGATGACAGGCTAAAATTACATAGAAAATTGAATTTCCATTTACAAATAAACCATCGCTTTGAATATTAAATCACCTTGCTTGTCAGGCATTGAATCATCAATACAAATGATCGACCGGAAGAAATCACGTACGATATCAAAAAAATTACCCCGGACTGCCTAAAAAGGATATGTCAGGGGTAACTTCCAACTATTTCATGCAGATTTTACCGGATGGCGATCCTGAAATTGTATTTATCTGATTTCTTGGGCGTTTTTGCCTTGAGGTTGATCCGTTGAATCGTGTCACCCCATCTCTGAAGAACACCTTTGTCTTCCATAGCGTCCAGCTTGATTTTCTCAACCGTAACATCGAATTGGGCTGGATTGTAAGTTACCGCAAAATCAATTGCTTTTCCACCTTCCGGTGAATAATGAATCACCAGTTCCCCTGGTTTCGTAACTTCGGCGGGATAACTAGTCATTAAATGCTGAATAACCGATTCTGCACGCTGCAAGGAAATTACATCATCAACGACTATATTCTTTGCACGGTTCAGGCGGATAGTTCTTAGCCATGAGTTGATACCGGCTTCGGCAGGATAGGACTTGGCAATATCGAGCGAAAACTGCGAAGACCCTTTATCGTTTTTATAAGAGACATTATTTGCCTTGAAATTTGGCCCGGGCAACTGATCTTTGCCATTGATGGATGGTACATTGTGAAAATCGGAACAATTATACCAGATCTCATATCGTTTGTTGCTGAAGGTTTTGCGTGTATAGGTACCACTACCAACATCAATCAGCAATGGAAATCCATTGTAATAGATCATGTAATTGCCGATGTCGTTGTGGTTGTGGCTTTCGTCATTATTACCACCTTTTGCCGCTACAAAAAATCCATCTGTCGATCCTTCTTTATCGCGGGCAATCATCACCTGAAGATCGGGCAACCAGGTATCTTTCGGAAGTGGCAAACCTTGCGCAGCACTTTGATATTCCTGCTGGATAAACAAGGCGAAGAAATTCCGGAAATAATGAGAGCGACCGGATGAACCATCTCCCTTCGTGCGGTAATAAGCACCAAACTTCATCATATCAGCATCCTGAATATCTTTCCCGAAACGATAGATCATATCGGCTGCCATACCGGGTTTCGGACTTGCATCGGCAAAATTCACGAAATAGACCGGACTGATCTGAGCCCTGTAAATGAATTTACCCATGTTCCTGAATTTTTCGTCTTTGTAAACGTAGCTGAATGCATCGTTTGTGGCCAGGTTAAGCATTGCAATATTATCGTACAACGAGGCACCTGCAGCACCCCAGTAACCGGGACCTTCGTCACAACCACCATCCTGCGGGTAGGGATTCATAAACTGGTCGAGCACGGAAAGTATTTTAGCAACTGCCTCTGTCCGCTTTTGATTGTCCTTTTCGAGTAATAAAACAGCATTCAGCCAGTTGGAGCAAATCCATGGATTCCAGTTGTTTGGACGGCGTCCATCGGCATTGGAGCCCATGAAGCCATGATGTTTGGTCATTAAAGGTTCGAAAATGCGGCTGTTGGTTTCATTGTAAATTCGTTTACGGATTTGGGGTGAAACTGCATCGAGTTTGTCGCCCAGAAAATAATCAACCCAGGCAAGAAAAGTAGCAGTCTCGGCTGAGAATAATTCTACAAAGGGTTGTGAGACATCCATTAGACCGGAAAGCTCCTTTGTTTTAGGCAAGTGTGCAGGAACGCCCCAGAAAGATTCCTCACAAATCGACCAAACACCGTCTATAATCTGATCGACAAAGCGCCCTTTGTTTTCGTAGATTTCAGCGAGCAACAAAGTACCCAGTACGCCCCGTTTCTCGAAACTAGTCTTCTGGTATTCATCCCTGTCGCCCGTTCGTTCAATCAAAAGTGATTTGGTGGCTGGTATTCCCGGCCATTCGTAATTCAAATAGGTTTCCGCTTTTTTCACATAAGCCTTCATCATTTCGGGATCGGCTTTGGCCCATCCCGCACGATCGGTAATTTTTGGGAAAGGGACCCATTTCTCCTGCTCAATTAGAATCTTTGACAATTCATCTTTCGAAAATTTGCCGCTCAGCAGGTTCTGCGATTTACCGGTGAAAACGCAAATCAATAAAAAACAGGTAATTAACAACGTTAGTTTTTTCATTTTGATCAATTTATTTGGTCATTATTAATTTAAGATCACTTCACCATCAGTTATTGCAGGCACCTCAAATAGGAGTTGCTTGCCGGAACGGATAGTTTTCAGACTGGTAATTTTTTCTCCGGTTTTAAGGTTCACTTTCTTCACATCAGTCAATGGAACACCAACCTCAAAAGACTGATTGCAGGATATTTTAATTGATTTACCTCCAATAATAAGATTTGCCGATCCATTTGGGGTCATTGATTTCAACGAATATCCGCTGTTGATGATTGCTGTTCCTTTTCCGAGGTAAAGTGATGCCAGTTTCCCGTTTTTAAAGTCTGCAACACCAAAATATCCGGCGATGCTTCCGTTTTTGGCAGAATACTCCTTTCCGGGATCGACCGACTGAAAGATTTCCTGGTACGATCCATCTTTATTGAAAACTGTCAAAGTCGTGAATTCACTGCTATCCTTAACCTTTCCGACTTCAATACGATCAACACTGTTTCCACCTGCTCCTTTATAGGATTCGAAAACAGTAATAAAAGGATTGGTCTTTGCCTCAGCTTCTGTCCTAATTGTAAAAACGGGAAGCGGCTTGCCATTATACACCTTGCCTGCAGTTTTTGTTTTCAGCGATTTGGCGCGGTAATAAGTTCGTCCTTCGGCACCAGGCAACAAAACCTGCATAAAAAGATCGTTTGATTGTTCATCTTTAATTGAGAACCGGGCGATCAGGTTTTCGGTATAGCCACCCAGTTTCTCAACATCAGCGAAAAACCGAAATCCGGGATAGTCCTTTCCGGTCAATGGATATTCGGTTGGCGAAGTTTTTAATTCTTCTCTTTTGCTGTTCAGAAACGTGACCTGATCTCCGATATTGTGATAGACGTAATCATTACTTATCGCATTATCAGATCTGAAAATATCAATATAATAACCAGTTGCTTCTGAAGTTCTAACAATCGCCAGGGTTCGGGATTGATTGGTATTGGTTGATTTATCGAGATAACGTGTGTCCGTAAAAGAGTAATCGGGAGAAACCGCCTTTTGATCAGGCATTGGTTCCATCGCTGCCAGTTCAATCTGGCCAATGTTCTTGGCACCCGCCGATCCGCTGAAAGGGACAGAACTTGATGATCCGGCTGCGACAACAGTATTATGGGCAGCCCACTGACTGTGATAATTGCGGTGTAGCGGATGTTCATAGTTGGGACCGGTTCCTGCATCAATTCCCATCACTTCACACAATCCGTACAACTCCATGGCCATTCCATTGCAATGGTTGTGATTGTAAGTTGCCCCCTGTACGCCAACCATTAATCCGGTCTGCGGATCAATCCCGTTACGTTGCAAGAAATATTTTGCAAATTCCAATACCCCGGTACGAGGCCATTGGTAAGTTGTTTTTGCTTCCGGGATCTCAGTAAGAAAACAAAGCAAGCCCAAAAACCCTGATTTTTCCCGGTTGTACATTCCGCCGTTGATGAGCTTTTTCATGGATGCAAGCATCTCCGGCAATGCTGGCTGATTGTATTTTATAGCTCCGACCAAACCTATTTCGAGCGATTCGGCACTTTGTGAGGCACGGCCTGTATCACCAAAACCACCGACGGTAAGATTTGGAAATGAATATTTAAGCATCGCATAGGATGCTTTGAATAACGCCGGAAATTGTTGGAATACGTCATGACCATTTTTTTCAAGTGCCAGAGATGAGAGGAGCAAATTGCCGACCGGATAATTGTGATAACCACCCGGTTCTTTCCAATGGCCATCATGCGTCAGCCATTTTTCGACTGTAGAAGGTAATGCCAGCTGACCGCAAGCTCCGTTGATCGTATCTTTTTTAAGAATAAACTGAAGGTAATAATCCTGTTTCTGCTTATTTTCAAGACTCATTGCTGCAAAAACCATGGTTGAACTTTCGGCTGCATACCAGTTGTTATTCCAGAAACCGCGGAAAGCCAACGTGGCTGCAAATTTCTCAAAAACCGGTTCATACCAGTGCAGATCATATCCGTTTTGTTTCATGAACGGCTTCACAAAATCGTAAGCCAGAATGATGTTGCGATAATTCTGGTCGCCTAATGTCTGCATATCGAGCAACCCTGTCCGGCATGGTCCGACGATAGCTTGCTGATAATAAACACCTTTGGCCCACTGATCCAGCAGATCGGCAGCAAACTTTGCATATTTTTCATCACCGTTCAGCCAGTATAAAATAGCAGCGTCGAGTGCCAGATCGTTAATGTCGCCATTAATGGCGGTAGTATATGCCTGCGGATCGGTCCAATCTTTCGTACCGGTTTCCGGGTTAAAAAGCAGCATCACGCTTGATGTGTCGTTCGGAACCAATTCTTCAATGGTCGGTTTACGGTACGATGTACCTTTTTCGGTGATCGGAGATCTCAGATAGGTATTTACCCTGACTGTCGGAACTGGTGCATCTCCTTCCCATTTGATAAGTCTGGAACCTGATTCGTCGGCATAAACGGTAGTATATCTTTTGCCCGGAACACGGTTCATCAAGTAACGACTTAGTATCCAATCAGGATTCGTCGTGTGGCGTTCCACATAAGGATTAACTTCCTTTTGGATTTCCTCAAAAATAGATTTTGCCCAAACCTGTTGCTTTACTTTATCGAGTACAGTTTGTCGGTCGCCGGCATTCACCAGAATATGCGGATTTTGGGCTGTTGCCGTTCGGGTGGCAAAACCAAGAGAAATAACAACAAGAATGATTAGTAGTTTGCTCATTTATAAAAATTTATAAAAATTATCTTAACACTGAGGTATTAGCGAAATGGAAATATCACATTCCCAACTGGTTAATTAGCTCTGGCCAATTAACGGCTGATACCGAAATTTTCTTTCTGCTGGTTTGACTTTTGCGTTGATTCAAAGGTGAAAAATTGCCATTCTCGGATGATCTAATGTGCGAATACTCAAATGCAAACAATTGATGCCCTCCAGTCAAAGGTGGAGAATAAAATTAAATAGTTATAGTTGTGAAATTCAAACGTTCTTGACGCCTAACTTTCTGGGATTCTGTCTGCAATCGAATATTGTAGCAATTGTTACAATATTTTCGTCGATCAAATACACAATCTTGTAATTTTCATACACAAGATACCGTATCTCTTTTTGTAAATGGGCTAACATTTCCTCGGGTTGGCCCATTTGAGGCGTTTGCTCCAATAATATTGTCTGGTCAACAATGGCATTCGCCAAATTATCTGCAACTTTCTCACTCACTTTAGAATAGTAGTAGTTATATATGTCCTGCAACTCTGCGATTGCAGTATCAGACCAAATAACAACTATTTCCATGTCACAATTTCTTCCTTTAATTTCCGGGCACTTTTTACTTTATTATTCTTAACATCATCTAAAGCCTTTTCAATACGCTTTTCATATTCTTTCAATGTCATAGGTCTAATTTCTTTTTCAAATGCCTTTTCTCGCTCTTGCTTTAACATTCCTTCAAATTTGGCAAGCATATTTGCATTAGCACATTTCAGAAATTCTTGAATAAATTGTATTTTCCTTGTCTGTAAGTCCATACTTTTTTTTGTAAAAATAATGATTTTTTATTCCAAATTAATGATACGAACAATTCTTTAATGAAAAATAAATACTTGTATTTACCACTGCGCCAAAGCTTTCGTCACAGGTATAATACTATTGTCAACTCCCGGCCATTGAGGTGTCAGCAAAACAGAAATAGTAACATTTCCAACTGGTTCAGTCGTTTTAGCCATTAAACGGCTGACACCGATATTTTCTTTCTGTGGTTTCGACTGTTGTGCCGACTCGGAAGTGAAAACACCATTTGCAGGGGAAAGGATTCTGGCAATCAGCTTTTGTCCTCCCAGTGTAAGTTCGGCTTGTTTCGGGTTAACGATCCGGATTGTGGCCTCTGTTGTCATTCCCCAGGCAACTTCGCCAGGTTTTGTTAAGACAAATTCATCCTGAATCAGAATTGCTTTGCGTCCACCAACCACTTTCAGACCGCGTTGTGCCGAACTTGCGAAATCTTTGTATGCTTCGGTAAAATCAATCACCGAAAACGGTTCGTCAACACCTTCGCCATGTTTAATAAATTTCGCAGTAGCATCTTCCCGCTGACTTTTTCTGCTTAGCACGGGAACATTGTGACTTAATGAATTGAGCCGGTAATATGTATAGCGCAGGCTACCAAAGTAATCGGGAAGATTATAGTCGTCAGAACCCAGGTCACGTGCCCAGCGGACTCCGAGAGCATCGAGTTCAAAATTTCCCAAATCGAGATGTGCATGATTGACTTTGTTGTAACCCGCTTTAAAACCAACCCACAATCCATTTGGATCGGTCCATGAACTACGGGAGAAAAAGAGCGCCACTTTTCCATCGAAGAACTTATCCAGGTCTCTCTGGGCAGCAGAATTTGCATATGGCCGGAACCATATTACATCATAAACATTGGCTGTCCGTGTCGCAAGTTGTTCATTCACAAAGTCGGAAAAGTGATTATTACTATATACATTCGCCAGCCACATTGCAGGATGAGGAGCGCCCAGTTTAGATTTTTCACCTGCATCAGCATAATTGAGCATATAACCGGTTGGTCCGGCGGAATAGATCGGAAAATAACCAGTCAGGTTCATACCTGGCAATTGGGTAAGTCCGAAATCCTTGCCAAGTGCACTTTGAAAGGCAGATATCCCATAGGCGGTATAATCTGTTGCATATCCCCAGTATCCCGGACCTTCGCCCCAGACTCCGTCAGGGCCGTAACTTTTCAGAGCATAAGGCAGATATTCAATTGCTTTAGAAACAATCGACAAGGCTAAATCTGGATCGGTTTCAGCAACAGCCAGTGCACCTATCGCTAAACCACTGTTGCAGACCTGGTTCCAATTGTGATCAACCTTTGTCCACCAGGCATTGGTAGTATTTGCATTTTTCCCTTCATTCAAACCCAGTTTGATAAGCCCTGTTCTGATCTGATTTCGTGTTGGCTGGTCCATCTTATTGTAGAGCCAATCATATCCAATAGATACACTATGTGTCATTTCCGCCACATCCAGAAAATGGGATGGATTCCAGTCAGCAAAGGCACATACAGTGCGCATATTTGAAATCGCTGCAGAGAGGTATTTTTCGTTGCCTGTCCAACGGTATGCGAAAGCAAGGTTATAAACCCGGCTAAGGCATTCACGGCTAACATCAAGTAATCGCGGACCGATCAGGATATGCTGCAGTGGCGCTTTGAAAATATCCTTATCGGCCTGGGCAACCACATCGGCTGCATATTTTTTCAATCGTGTATCGGTTATGCTCAATGTCTTTAACTCCTGAAGCCGGGTATCAGTAAGGAGCAAACGCGGATGCTCCATTTTCAAAGTACTTAATATCCCTGTAAGTTTGAGAGGTTCAACTGGTGCATCTTCCACAATTGGATTTTTCTTACAACCTGAAAGCACTACGCTATTGCACAGGAAAAAAACAATAAAACAACAGGTTAGAAATCTCTTCATCCCGCTTGGATTCTGATTTAAATTTTTCATTTTAGAACATTTCCTACCATTTAGCCAACGGTTTCCCGAATTTCATATTTTGCTTGCCGGTTGAACCCGGAACCAGCAATACCTGAATCGTTTGCTTCTGGTTTGGCTCCAATGTGATTTCAAAACCGACGAGGGTTTTTCCCGGATTTGGAGCATCATAGGTGGTTGTCGGTTCAGTAGGACATGTCTGCATGGTTACTTTTGACGGCGTATTTACCTGAAGAACCAAAGTATGACCTTCTTTGCTTAAAGTAATGCTGTTTTTTCCTAAAACCGGCGTTGCCGAAGTCATCATGGTCCAGCGAATTGTAGTGGGTTTATTTGGTGCAACCACTTCATCCCTGATCACAACAAATTTCTGATCCACAATAGCCACGCCGCGTTTTGCTTCCGTAAGCTGATTTTCATAAACGGATGATAAATCGGAAATGGCATACATAAAATCAGGTTTATCGGAAGATTGGTCAATCTTTGCATATCCTTTTACCTGCTGAAGCTGGTCGTTAATGGTCAGCGTGTTATGAGATTTATTTATTAATCTGAAAATACTCCATCGCTGCGCCTCCTGTGTGCGACCAAAGACTTGAATGCCTTTCGACTCCAATGATTCGTAGTCCTGCATTCCAAAATCAGAAGCCCAACGTGAGCCATCAGCTTCCATTACAAAGGAGCCAATGTCCATGTGACCATGGTTAACTGAGGCCGATCCGGCTTTAAACCCGAGATAAATAGCATTCGGTGCGGTCCATGATGTTCGCATCATACAAACCGGATTAGCACCCTGACCTTTCCATACTTTATAGCCAGGTTCCGATATTTTATCTAAAGGAATATCCTTACCCCAAATCATTATAGCGGGGAACAATCTGTCTTTGGTGAAGGAAGAGTAATCTTCTTTTTGAAGGTATCTTTTTTCGATCCATAAAAGCGTCGGATCGTTGTTGCGCTGAGCCAGCCAGAACATTGCGGGGCTGAGATCACCGCGCGGACCACTGTCGCCCCAGTTAAAGCACAATGTTGAAACGGCAGTCATATTTTCGTAGAATCCTGCAGTTTGCAGAAAACCGGGCGTTTTATTTAATCCGAAATCGGAGGAAAAAACCTTTTCAAGGGCACTCAGAAACATCACATTAAAGGATGTTCCATAACCCCAGTAACCGAATCCTTCGGGATAGGCACCATCAGGTTTATATTCACCCATGGGCAGAGTGATGGATTCAATGGCACGGCTGATCATGTTTTTCGAAAGTTCAGGATAATCCTCCGCAACAGCCAAAGCGCCATAGGTCATCCCGGCATTGCAAACCTGATTCCAGTTATTAACAGCATTTACCCAACTGTTATATTTTGAATCGAGCGAAGGATTGAGCCCTTTACTGACAATAGCTTCACGAATAATTTTTCTTGATTCATCTGATAATTTCGGGAAGAGCCAGTCATAACCAATTGAAACGGCCATCGTCATCTCTGCTACATCCAGAAAATGGGATGGATTCCAGTCGCTGAATGCGGATATTGCCAGTAATTCCTTTTCACACCGCTTGAAGTATTTCTCCTGATTTGTTAACCTCCACGCATACGAAAGGTAAAACACCCGACGTAAACCCTCGCGGGACTTATCAAGAAGACGCCTTCCAATCTGGATTCGTTCAACTGGTGGCAAAATAAGAATGCTGTCACATTCTTTTAAAATAGTTTCATGCATCTTCTTCCAGATCGGGTTATCAGCAATCGATTGCGCAATCAAACCCTCTTCGCCTTTCAATAACAGGATACGAGGATGCTGTTTATCGGTAATGGTTTGCAGAGAAACTGCCGGCTGGCCAAAGCTAATACCTACGAAACAGGTCAGCAACAGAAAAATCAGGATGTTCTTTTTATTGTTCATTGGGTTATCGTTTTATAATTCGATGGTTACACTTTTTCCGGCATAAACTGTTTGTGGCAAATCGATGGTTATTTCACTGTTCCCTTTTTCGTTGTTCCATAAGGAGGCGAAATTTAGACCTTTTTTATCGCTCACGGTCAGGTGAATTCTTCCCAGTTTTCTTGATGGGTCAGCCACAGTTATCGTTTTTAGCTTAGACCTATCCATCTTAACCATCACAAGGCCTGGACTATCCATTCCGATTTTCAGATCACCGGAAAGTTTGATTTGTCCAGCATGGTAAAAAATCATCTCAATGATGTTTAAACCGGTATGTTGCACCGCCTGTATTTCAGCGGTATTTGACAGAATCATCAACTTACGGTCGCCTTGTTCGGTCAATTCTTTTTCATTGGTAGAAGGGACAACAATATATTGGTAGGTTGCATTCGCAGGTTTCACGCCATGGTTAATCCAGATTTTAAAAACATCTTTTGTGATCAAGTCCTTAGGCGAATCGGATTGGTGATTGATCTTGTACCAACTGCCTGTTTCTGATTGATTTGATGCGTTTATCTTCACCGACTGTGGAAAAAGATAAGCGATCCCGTCCTGCAAAACCCACTGAA
>JAAFHB010000140.1 GCA_010906965.1 Mariniphaga sp.
AAAGGGTTCAATATCTATATCTTAAAAATGTTCAACCCGCTTCGGGTTGGTGTCGCGTTGTGTCCATTTTCCCCCAGTTCCGCAAGCTCCACTGGGGGTTATTCTAAATTTAACCACTTCGTGGTATAAAAATAGTTTTTCAGCAATCCCTATATAATGGGTTATTTTAACAAATGGTTTTGTTCTTCTTTTGTGTATTCAACTCAAGTGTTTTATCCGTCCTTTCGTTTATCGTTTTGCCTCAGATTCGTCTCCCAAATCTGCAATGGCTTCTTTGTCAAACAGGTCTTAACAACAATGCATGATATGGCAAAAAGTCATACCCTTGAAATGAAAATTTGACTAAATTTGGCCTTGAAAGTTTATACAAAAAGAAAGTTATTCTATGAAGTTTGGAAAGTTTGTCAAGCCTGCCGGAACAACGGTTGTTTATTCAATATTTGAGGGGAAAGAGATCAACGAATACAACCTGACAATTACTGCATCGGCAGGTGAAAGCTTTACCAGCCAGGTTACCGATGTGCGCGAAACCATTCTTGGATTCCTGGAGCAACACAATCTCCAGCAAAATAACATTTTGTTCCAGCGTATTTTTGCGAGCGACATTTCGAACCAGGCAGAAGGACTAAAAGCGATCACTTTTTGCCCGGCTATTTCTTTCGTACAACAACCTCCCCTCAGCAATGCCAAAATTTCGACCTGGATCGTCCTTTTGCAACCTGTCAAGGCCATTTCAACCTGCCCGAAGAGCGGTAATAATGAAGTTGTCTTTTCACACAACGGCTATTCGCATGAATATCTGACACAAATAAACTTTGCGAACCTCGCAGAGTCTTATTCGCAAACCGATGCCATTTTTGATTTCTACCTAAAATGGCTTGAGAAGAAGAAACAATCACTTTCGGAAAACAGTCTTCGCACCTGGATTTTTGTACGCGACATTGATAATAACTACAGTGGAATGGTAAAAGCCCGAAATGCGGTTTTTACTAAAAAAGGTCTTACTCCGGATACCCATTATATCGCGAGCACAGGTATTGAGGGACAAACGCTGATCACTTCGGCGCTTGTGATGATGGATACTTATTCAATTGGTGGTTTGGACAACGGACAGATCACCTATCTGAAAGCGTTGGAGTACCTGAATCACACGCATGAATATGGTGTGGCATTCGAACGCGGAACGGCTGTCGATTATGGCGACCGAAGGCATATTCTGATTTCGGGAACGGCCAGCATCGACTGCGGCGGAGAAATACTATATCCAAACGACATTGAGAAGCAGACCGGACGGGGTTTCGACAACATCAAAGCACTTTTGCGCGAAGCTGATGCCGATATGGGTGATGTGAATTCGATGATCGTTTACCTTCGCGACCGTGCCGATTCGCTTTTTGTTGAAAAATACCTGGCTGCCAACTATCCCGATATCCCAACGATCGTGGTTTTGGCTGCCGTATGCCGCAGCGGTTGGTTGATAGAGATTGAATGTACCGCCATTAAGGCAATTGACAATCCCCGGTTCAGAAATTTTTAGAAGAAGACGAGCCTAAGTAATAGGAACAAAGTAATGTCATATAATTTAAGTTACGCATGACCACCACCTCGAACCTGCTGTGCTCTTATTGGTTGTCTAAAAAGTCTTTTTTTAACCGCAGAGAATGCGACATTTAATTGCTTTTTTAACTTATTATTATCCTGGAAAAAATTTTAATCCGACGTATACCCAATTTAGCCAACGACCTGCGACAACTGATTATTGATGCAGAATCGAAAGAATAACGGCAGATCAGATTAATCGTATTGCAGCATTTTGGTCGGAATTTCTCTTATAAATGCAACGGGTTTAAAACAGATTACCATCAAGATCCCGAACGATATTTTAAATCACTAAAAGTCTGTTTTATTCCTGTGAAACCCTCATGCACGATGTTGGATCAATTCAAATTATTGTGGGGAAACATTTGTGAAATTTAAATCACTACTTCTTATTTTAAAATTAATTCCAGAATCAATTGCAAAACAGTTGATCACCCTTATTTGCCAATTCATCGATTTATTTGTGCTATTCACCGATAATTAATTCGCAGTGAATAACCAGAATTCTACTTTTGAGTCAAAAATTAAGAAACAATTAACATTTAGGAAACGTTTAGTGTGTAAATTGTTTCCTTTCTTTGCAGTCGAATAAATATGACACGAAATAAACAATGGTTGAGCAAACAAATACGCTTAATGAGCAATTCGGACCAATGATTGAGCAAATCAAGGAGCTGTTCTTCGAATTTGGCATCAAGAATCTGAATATGGATGATATCAGTCGCAAGCTGGGTATTTCGAAAAAAACGCTTTATCGGTTTGTCAAAAGCAAAGAGGATTTAATTGCGCAGTTATTTGAATATGAGGAATTAAAATGGATTGAGCATACCAAAGATATCAGCAATCAGGATGTGAATGCGATTGAAAAACTATTTAAGGTAAGTCTGATGGTGTACGTAGAGATGAAAAAGTTTAACCCGATGCTTATGTTTGAACTACGGAAATACTATGAAACGGTTTTTCTTGAATATCACACACGAAAACTGGAGCAAATTTCTCAAAATATGCGATTAAATCTTGTCCAGGGTATCGAGGAAGGTTTATACCGTCAGGATGTAAATATTGATGCGGTTGTTGCTATCTATATAAACTACCTAATTGAGATTCACAGTTCTGATATGTGCAAAACAGCAGAAATCACCTTCGACGAACTCTTTAAGGTGATGTTCGAAAATCATATACGGGCGATCTCTACTCCGGCAGGAGTTGCTTTTTTCGAGGCTCGTAAAAAAGAAGTTTCAGAGAATCTAAAAAATAATAACCAATAATAAGGAAAAACATGTTTTCAAGAAAATGTCAGATGATTTTGTTGATCCTACTCTCAATTGGGGGAGTTAAGATCAGCTCAGCACAGGATACCCTCCGTCTTTCGCTCAACGATGCTTTAAAGATAGCACAGGAGAACAACCTGAATATTAAAAATTCGCAGCTCGACCTGAAAATGGCCCAAAAGAAAATCTGGGAAACTACAGCGATCGGGTTACCACATGTAGATGGAACAGCCAAGTACACTTTCCAGCCAAAAGTTCCGACTTTACCGGCCACTACCTTCGATCCGAATGCTAATCCGGGTGATGTACTTGAACTGGGTGTTAAACAGAACATTGTTTACGATTTGACCGCTTCGCAGTTGATTTTTAACGGGGCGTACCTGATCGGACTGAAAGCCTCGAGGGCCTATTATAACTTATCGAAAGAGTCGCTCGAAAAAACAATGCTCGAAATCAACGAGACGGTGACCAATACGTATTTCATGACCCTTGTCGGAGAGGAAAGTCGTAAGATTTTAGTGATCAATCTTCAGAATGTCGATAGCACTTTGGCTGAAATCAAGGAGATGTACAAGCAGGGGTTTGTTGAACAAACGGATGTTGACCAACTCGAATTGACAGCCAATACGATCACCAATGCGATCTTTCAGATTGACAATAACCTCGACATGGCAAGTAAGTTATTGAAGATTCAACTCGGTCTTGCCGACAGTTCAAATATTAAACTGACTGACCAGCTCGAAATGGAAGAGGCACAGGTCGCTCGTCTAACCACTTTAGCCCACGAGCCATTTATTCTGGAAAACAGTGCAGACTATAAGCTGTTGACAACATCCGAATTGCTTGCAAAATATGATTATAAAAGAGAGATGAGCAACTCCTTACCTGTTATTGCGGCCTTTTACAATCACCAGGAGAAGTGGAAAACGCCGGCGTTCGATTTCGCACCTAAAGATTTGATAGGTGTTAATTTAAGTCTTCCTATTTTCAGCAGCGGACAAAGGTCGGCCATGGTCGCTCAGAAGCGGATGGCGTTCGAAAAAGCGACTAATAACAAGCTTTACACAGGAAATACTTTGTTGATGCAATCATCACAATTTCAAAACGACCTGCGCTCTAAACTGGATAAGTTTCAGATTCAGAAAAAAAACAAGGAACTGTCGGATGTTATTTACCAGCGTACATTAGAGAAATACAAACAGGGAATTTCTTCCAGTCAGGAGCTGATGACGATCCAGAATCAATACCTGAATAATTTAACAAACTATTATCAAGGAATATACGATGTAATTGGCGCAAAAACCAAATTAGAAAAACTATTTAATTTCAATCAGAAAATCTCAAAATAACCATTTATATGAAAAACATTATTTACACACTGGCGATTGCCGCCATCCTTACTTCATGTGGCAGTGCGTCTGACAAGAAGACGGAATTAGAAAAACTAAAAGTACAGCACGACGAATTGAGTACCAGGATTTCGAAACTCGAAACGGAGATTAATCCAAATGGTATACCGGCTGAATCAAAATCGGTAACAGTAAAAGTTGAACCGGTAAAAACCACTGTATTTACACACTATGTTGAAGTACAGGGCGTTGTTGATGGCGATCAGAATGTTGCAGTAAGTGCGCAGACGCCAGGGATTATCACAGCTGTTTATGTTACCGAAGGTTCAAATGTTAAAAAAGGACAGGTAATGGCAGAATTGGATGCTGTTGTTCTCAAACAATCACTGGTTGAATTAAGAACACAATTTGATCTTGCCAGCAATCTTTTTGAAAAACAAAAAGCACTTTGGGCAAAGAATATTGGAAGTGAAATACAATTTCTTCAAGCCAAAACAACCAGAGACGGACTCGAAAATAAGATTAAAACCCTCCAGGGTCAGATTGATATGGCCCGCGTTATCTCTCCTATCAGTGGAACGGTTGAGAGTATGCCGCTGAAAGTTGGTCAGATGGCTTCGCCGGGACTGCCGACTTCTGCAATCAGGGTCATTAATATGAACTCAGCAAAGATTAAAGCCGATGTTTCAGAAAACTATTCGTCAAAAATTGAAAACGGAAATAAAGTAATGATCCGGTTCCCCGATCTTGGCAAAGAGATCGAATCGAACCTGAGTTTTGTGGGCCGTTTTATCGATCCAACCAACAGAACATTCCAAGTTGAATGTAAAATCAAGCCGGGAGAAATTGTTTTACGTGCCAACATGATCGCCTACGTGAAAATCAAAGATTACGCTAATGAAAAGGCTTTTTGCATTCCGGTGAATTACGTTCAGAGCAACAAAGACGGTAAATATATCTATGTCGCGGTACAAAAAGCTAACCAGTGGGTTGCCACGCAACGTCCTGTTAAAACTGGTCTCGACTACAATGGCGTGACAGAAATTTTGGAGGGACTTGCCGAAGGAGATAAAGTTGTATCCTCAGGTTTTCAGAATCTCAATGAAGGCGCTCAAATCACATTTTAATTCGTAACAATTACAAGTTATGTCAGAAATTAAACATAAAATAAAAGAGTTCCTCCCCACAAGTTGGGCGATTGATAACAAGACCAGCATCTATGTGCTAGCTGTTTTGATATCAATCCTCGGGTTGATGAACTACATTCAGATTCCGAAAGAACAATTCCCGCAGGTGGTTATTCCTTATATTATTGTGAATACCCCTTACCCTGGAACGTCACCCGAGGATATTGAAAACCTCGTAACACGCCCCATTGAGAAGCAATTGAAGTCGATCAATGATGTGAAGAAAGTTACCAGTAATTCGGTTCCCGATTTCTCATCAATCGTAGTGGAATTCGACCCGAAAATATCGGTAACGGATGCCAAGCAAAGGGTTCGCGATGCCGTAGACAAATCGAAAACAGATCTTCCAAACGATTTGCCCGATCAGCCCCAGATTCTTGATATTGATCTCTCCGAATTTCCGGTCATGTACATCAATATTTCGGGTAATTACAGTCTCGACAAGCTTAAAAAGTATGCTGATATTGCCCAGGACAAGATTGAAGGGGTGAAAGAAATTACCCGCGTCGATATCGTTGGTGCACTGGAGCGTGAAATTCAGATTGACGCAGACATTTTTAAAATGCAGGCAGCGAAGGTGACCTTCGGCAATATTGAACAGGCTGTGGCCAGTGAAAACCTTACTATTTCGGGTGGTACAATTAATACCAACGGGACAAAAAATACGGTACGTATTAAAGGACAGTTTCAGAATGTCAGCACTTTGAAAGATATTGTTGTTCACTCTTCAAGCGGAGCTTTTGTGAAGTTGAGTGACATTGCCGATATCAAGGATGATTTCAAAGAACAGGAGAGCTTTGCCCGCCTTAACGGGAATAATGTAATCACGCTGAATGTGATCAAAAAAAGTGGTGCAAATCTTTTGGATGCATCGGATAAGATTAAGGATATTGTCGACAATCAGTTGACAGGAAAAGCTTTCCCTTCTGATTTGACACTTACACTTACAGGAGATCAAAGTCGTTTTACACGCAACACGCTGGAAGAACTGAATAATACGATCATCATCGGCTTTATCCTTGTTACCATCGTCCTGATGTTCTTTATGGGATTCACGAACTCCTTTTTTGTTGGACTTTCGGTTCCTCTCTCAATGGCAGTAGCTTATTTGGTCCTTCCCGGAATCGGTTTCACGTTGAATATGATTGTGATGTTCGGGTTTATTTTTGCGCTGGGAATTGTGGTTGACGATGCCATTGTTGTGATTGAAAATACGCACCGGTTGCATCGGAAAAACCCTGATATAAAAGTAGCCGCGAAGATGGCGGCAGGCGAAGTCTTTATGCCTATCCTATCAGGAACATTAACAACACTGGCGCCGTTCTTTCCATTGGCATTTTGGCCCGGTATTGTCGGACAGTTTATGCACTACCTGCCGGTAACATTGATTATCACGCTGTTTGCTTCTCTTTTTGTAGCCTATATTTTCAACCCTGTATTTGCAGTATCGTTTATGCAGCACGAATATGATGCAGAAGTTGATCCAAAGAAGGACTGGCGAAAAATGCGCAAATTTCTGATCGTGATTTTTGGAATAGCTCTTTTATTCTATGCGACTAAGATGTATGGTCTTGCCAACTTCCTTGTGATGGTGGATCTTCTCGTGCTTGCTTATCATTTCGCGATACGCTTTTGGATTGCAGGATTCCAGGATAAACTTTGGCCATCGTTAATGAGTTTTTACGAAAGAACCTTGCGCTACACGCTAAGAGGAAACCGCGCAGTTTATATGTTAGTTTCGATGATTGCATTGTTTTTCTTTACAATTTTCCTTACAGGTGTTGTGAAGCCTAAAGTGCTGTTTTTCCCCGATAACGATCCGAATAATATTTTTGTCTACATCAAAATGCCTGGCGGTACGGATCAGTTAGTTACCGACAGCGTAACAAGGATAGCAGAAAAGCTTGTTTACAAATCAATCGGTGCGAATAATCCCGATGTTGAATCAATTATTTCAAATGTTACCATCGGTGTTGAGGAGGAAGGATTCGCTTCCGCCGGAAAACCGTACAATAAGGGAAAGATTTCGGTCAACTTTGTGGAGCACAAATTGCGGACAACCGGCATTACGACAACCCAATACATGGAAAAGATGCGCAATGATGTTGCCAATATCCCGGGTGTTGAAATAACTGTCGATAAAAACAATATGGGGCCTCCTACCGGAAAGCCTATCAACATCGAAGTAACCAGCGAAAATCTTGACTTTCTGGTTGCAGATGCAAACGCTTTCAAGGGTTACCTCGATTCGTTAAGAATACCGGGAATCGCGGAATTGAAGACTGACTTCGAGATGAATTCGCCCGAAATTATTATTGACATTGATCGTGACCGTGCCATGCGCGAAGGACTGTCAACAGGACAAATTGGCCTTGAAATCCGTACCGCATTATTCGGAAAAGAGATCTCAAAGTTCAAGCAGGATGAAGATGAATATCCTATCACCTTACGTTATCGCAAAGTGACCCGTGATAATATCAATGCGCTGGTCAATCTGATGATTACCTATCGTGATATGAATTCAGGTCAGTTAAGAAGCGTTCCGCTTTCAACTGTGGCAAAAATTAATTACTCCACATCCTACGCTGGAATCAAGCGGTTGGATCAAAAACGTGTGATTACCGTTTACTCAAATGTTGTATCGGGTTATTCTGCCAATGATATCGTTCCAAAAATAGAAAGATTGGCTGCTAAATTCAGCAAACACGAAGGGACAGAGATTAAATTGACCGGTGAACAGGATGACCAGGATGAATCATCGGCATTCCTTGGGAAGGCGATGGTAATTGCACTCGGTATCATCTTCTTAATCCTGATTACTCAGTTTGGCTCGATCAGTAAGACAATCATTATTCTGAGCGAAGTAATATTCAGTATTATCGGGGTATTGCTCGGAGTAATCATTTTCAAAATGGATCTGGTGATCATGATGACCGGGTTAGGAGTTGTGGCATTGGGCGGTATTGTGGTTCGAAACGGAATCCTGATCGTAGAGTTCTGCGACCGGATGAAGGAATCGGGTTTAAAAACCCGCGAAGCAATTGTTACAGCCGGAAGAACTCGTATCACGCCTGTTGTATTAACTGCAACAGCAACTATGCTCGGACTTGTTCCGTTGGCTGTGGGGATGAATATCAACTTTGTGACGTTGTTCACCGAGTTAAATCCTCATATCTACTTTGGAGGCGACAACGTTGCTTTCTGGGGACCATTAGCCTGGACGATTATTTTCGGTCTTAGCTTTGCAACCTTCCTCACGCTCGTATTCGTACCGGCGTTGTACTATATGGATTACGTGATCAGGTTGAAATTCAAACGGAGAAAGAATCTTCAACGGATTAAATTACTCAATCAGAAATAAATTCAAAAAAAGCGGGGCACAATGTCCCGCTTTTTTTGTATCATTAAAAAATAAGAAATTGCTTAAACCAACGTATTCTATAATCGATATTGAAGTGAAAAGCGATTGAAATTCATAAAAGGATGATTATGAAAAGAGCAGTAATAACAGGATTAGGAGCAGTAACGCCAATAGGCAATAATGTCGAAGATTATTGGGCGAACTTAATAAAAGGGAAAAGTGGCGCAACTGCGATTACCAAGTTCGATACAACAAACCATAAAACTAAATTTGCCTGCGATGTAAAGGACTTTGACGCACTTCAATACATCGAAAAGAATGATATCAGAAAGATAGATCTTTTCACCCAATATGCGCTGGCTGCCACCGGAGAATGCATAATTGATTCAGGATTAAATCTGGGAAAGTGTGACCTTAATAAAGTGGGGGTTATTATGGCAACAGGAATGGGCGGAATACAAACGTTTGAAGAAGAAATATTAAAATTTGGACAAAACGCTTTAATTCCCCGATTCAGCATTAGCAGATGCCGGATTAACTACCGATGATGTGACTTACATCAATCCTCATGCTACATCCACACCTGCCGGGGATCTCAGTAAATGCAAAGCGATCGCTAAGGTTTTTAGTCAATCGTTGAATAAAATTAAAATCAGCGCGACAAAATCAATGACTGGCCATTTATTAGGAGCCGCCGGTGCAATAGAAGCAATTGCATGCATAAAAGCGATTGAATAAAGTACAATTCCTCCAACAATAAATCTAAATGAGATTGATTCTGATATCGATTCACAATTGGACCTTACTCCTAACGTAGCCATTAAAAAAGAAATTCTTGTTGCTCTGAATAATACATTCGGGTTTGGTGGACACACAGTAACAACCGTTTTCAAAAAATATCAGTACTAAAAAGCAACAATCACGGCTTATCTGCTTCTCTTTCTGAAAGAATTGCAATACGCTCCTTCAAAAGACTTTTGCGCTCATCACGTTTTGCAGACCATGTTTTATCTTCCTGCTCAAGAAAATCAAGCAAGACTAAAGATTTTTCGTAATAAATAAGGCTGTTACTCAGTTTATTCTGAGCTTCGCTTAATCTCGCTTCGGCAAAGAAAAGTTCGGATAGTACCTCAAGATGACCATTTGTGTAGTGATGATCCCCTAGTAATTTTTCGGTTAACTGTTCTTTGGGAATCAACTGGAAAAAGGAAGCATCGCTCCTTAGCAGTTCAAAATAGCCCCGTTCGAGGATCTTTTCGGCCTGTTCAAGATCCCCTTTTTTGATTAAACCCAATAATGCAGCGATCAAATCGCCGATCATTTCAACCATTCTAAGAATATAGTCTTTCTGAAACATAGGTATATTGTTTCACGTTAAATTGCAAAAACATTGTATTTTTGTAAAGATACACTATTTCAGAAATACAAAAAACACACATATAAACGATTTATTAACTCCAAATATTGCAAATTATGAAATCAATATCAACAGTAATCCTGACTATTGCAGCGTTACTAACCAATTTTGAAATTTCGGCACAGGACGTTTTTGTTAGTCCCAAACTCGAAAAAGTCTGGACTTCGCCAAGCGGTTTGAATGTTCCCGAATCTGCCTGTTACAGTTCCTCCGAAGGAATCATTTATGTGTCGAATATTGTTGGTATGCACAATATTAAAGATGGTGAAGGATTTCTGTCGAAGCTGAATGGGAAAGGTGAATTTGTTTCGAAGGAATGGGTCAAAGGGTTAAATGCCCCCAAAGGAATAGGATGTACCAAAAATAAGCTGTTTGTTACCGATATTGATCAGGTAGTTGAGGTTGATTTAGTGAGCGGAAAAATTACCAATACCTATCGAAACAGTAAGTCGAAATCATTGAACGATGTAACAATTACTTCAGATGGCATCGTTTTTATCTCTGATTCGGGTGGAAACTGCATTTTTCAGATCGGCAAAGACTCACTGGAAGTTTTTCTTCAAAGCGATCAGCTCGAAAAGATGAATGGTATTCTGGCGGATGGCAATTTGCTGTATCTGGGATCAAAAGACAATTTTATTTCTGTTGACCAGAAGACAAAAGCGATCAATATCTTAGCTGAAAATGTCGGTTATCTGGATGGTATCGAAATGGTAGGGAAGAATAAATTTGTCACCTCCGATTTTCAGGGGAAAGTACAGTTGATCGAACCTGGAAAGGGGATTGAAATCCTGATTAACACTATTGGAGTAAAAGTTAATGCAGCTGATCTTGGTTTTATTCCCTCACAAAATATGCTTTTGGTTCCAACATTTTATGACAATAAGGTAATCGCCTATAAGTTAAAACTATAACTCAGTCAGGAATAATACAATTTATTTAACAATGAGATAAGCTACCGCTATCCAAGCGACTCCTTTAATAAGAAAAAAAAGTAAGCCAGCAAGGCCTATTTTCCTTAACCATTTTTTGATATGATGTTTATTGGTGGGTTGAGAAGTTTCCATTACGTATTTTATTATAAAAGGGAAAAGCAATGAATCGCCCTTTCGTTGGTTATACAATTTCTTATAAATTCTGGTTATTAATATTGGAAAAGTAGTGGCGAATCCTCGCCATTACGGTCCGTTTAAACCAATCCTTCGTATTATATTTAACTACTACCTACTGATATTTGTTTGCGATTAATGCCAGCAACGATTTTTTTTTGAAACTCATTTTTAACTGAACACCCGTCACAGCCTCCGCAATGTCCGGCTTTTTTAGTTTTGAGGTTTTTTACGATGCTGAAGATTACATATGCCAGCGTTGCTGCAATGATAATGTAGACAATGACATTCTGTATCATGACTTTGCAATTTTTAGATTAACTGATTAAACTTCCGATCTGATATGTGAGAAACGCGACGATCCATGCAATGACGGTCGTGTAAACCATGGTAAACAGTGCCCATTTCCAGTTCGATTCTTTCTTAATAGCTGCAATCACAGCTACGCACGGGAAGTAAATTAGCACAAACAGCATAAATCCGAATGCTACGAGCGGTGTGAAAACCCGCTGTCCTTTGAGTACACCTGATGTATGTTCCTGTTTCACGAGATTTTCTTTCAATGTATTTGATGATTCATCCGCATGAAGATCGGCCTGGTAAAGAATTCCCATTGTGCTGATCACAATCTCTTTGGCTGCCAGACCTGTGAGGATGCTTACCCCCATTTTCCAGTCATAACCAAGTGGTCTGATTAATGGTTCAATGGCATGACCCAACTGCCCGATATACGATTTCTCCTGGCGCTCAGCCTCTTTCTTTACTTCAACACTTCCAATCTGATGATCTTTTTCCATCTGCGACAACTGACTGTTTATTTGCAGTGACTCAATCTGAATATCGTAGTCTTGCGAATAGTTCACATTGCGGGGAAAATAGCCCAATGCCCAGATTAGGATTGAAGCCGTCAAAATTACATTTCCCATCTTCTTCAGGTATTGAACCCCCTTGTGCCACATGTGAATGGTTGTATTTTTCAACGTAGGAATACGATAAGGAGGCAACTCCATCACAAAGGGGACATCCTTTTTCGAGAAGACAACTCTTTTCATCACCATTGCAACCAATATCGCCAGGGTTATGCCGATGATGTAAATTGAGAAGAGTACCAGACCCTGGTTATGAGGAAAGAATGCCGAGATCAGCAACACATAAACCGGCAGACGGGCGCTGCACGACATAAACGGGGTGATGATCATCGTGAGAATGCGGTCTTTTTTATTGTCGAGCGTACGAGTAGCCATAATTGCTGGAACATTGCATCCAAAACCCATCACCAGCGGAATAAATGATTTGCCATGCAGGCCGATTTTATGCATAAGCTTATCCATAATGAACGAAGCCCGTGCCATATAACCAGTATCTTCCATCAACGAAATAAAAAAGAACAGGATCAGGATATTGGGTAAGAAAATAATCACGCCGCCAACACCTCCCATGATTCCATCCACAAGCAGGTCGCGCAAAGCACCTTCGGGCATCGTGGTTTGTAAAAAGCTGCTTAGTAATCCAACACCTGTATCAATTAACTCCATCGGATAGCTGCCCAAGGTAAAAGTAGCCTGGAACATCAGCCACATTAAGAGCAGGAAGATCGGAAAACCGAGTAGCTTGTGTGTAAGCAGGTCATCCAATTCCCGTTTACGGGTTCTTTTGTCCTTTACCTTTTCAAGAAATGTCTCTTTCAATGCGCCATCAATAAACCCGTACTTTGCATCGGTGATAATGGTTTCCGACTTTTCGCTATACTCTTTTTCCAGCTTTTGGATAGCACGATTGGTCACTGATTTTATCTGATTGATATTCTGCAGTTGCTGAAGTTGCGAAAGGGTCGTTTTGTCGGTTTCCAGGAGTTTAATGGCGACATAACGCGATGAGCTTTTATCTGTTATTTCCGTATTTACCCTGATTTCCTTCTGCACCGACGCGATGGCTGCCTCAATCGCCTCACCATAGTTGATATGAATATGCCGAACCATGGGGTCGCGGTCTTCGTAAACTTCAATGAGCCGGTCGAGGAGTTCGTCGATACCTCTCCCTTTGGACGCGACAGTGGGAACAATAGGAATCCCCATCATTCTGCCCAATGCTTCATAGTCGAAACGGGCACCACGTTTTTCGAGTTCGTCAAACATATTAA